>CAZTHI010000007.1:0-27317 GCA_964613135.1 uncultured Gammaproteobacteria bacterium | reverse complement strand
TACTCTGTCGGCCAGGGCCATTAAAATACCGGCGGTTAAAAAGGCTTTGGCGGATAAAAAGGCCGCCATTCCCTCTTGGTTGCAAAAAAAGGCGGTAGCTGGTAAAATGATGGGGTTACCCGGTCGTGACGAGATCGGGACCGAAATAAACGAGCATTTAATCGTCGAGTATTATTCAAGGTAGATAATAATGGCAACGACGTTTGAGATTAAAAAAATAAAAGAAGCCGATAATTTCGGAATTTTTGCCTTTGAGCCTTTGGCAAAGGGCTACGGTGACACCTTGGGGAACTCTCTGCGCCGGGTGTTGCTGACTAGCATCCCCGGAGCCGCCCTGGTTCAGGCCAAGATCAACGGTATCAAACATCGTTTTTCGGCCCTGGAGGGTCTGGAAGAAGACACCATCCAGCTGGTTTTAAATCTTAAACAGGTTCACATTGGGTATGACGGCACCAAGCCGATCACGGTTAAATTGGAAAAATCAGGTCCCGGTCCCGTCGTCGCGGGAGACATCGAAGCTCCGGCCAGTATTAAGATTGCCAACCCAGGCTTGGTTTTAGCCAATTTGGCGACCAAAGGCGACCGGTTAAAAATGGAAATGGTGGTCGAGGCCGGTTCAGGTTGGGTGGCAACCGACGAAAGACAGATTGACAAATTGGGTGTGATTCCGCTGGACGCTTCTTTTTCACCAGTCACCCGCGTTAATTATCACATTGAGTCTACCCGTGTTGGTCGGCAGACCGACTTTGAGAGATTGATTCTGGAAATTACTACCAACGGTACGGTTAAACCCGGCGAAACTCTTAAACAGGCTGGCCAAATTTTAGTGAGTCTGTTTTCGCAGGTGGTTGAGCCTAAGAAAATCGCTAAAGCCAAGGAAAAGACGATTGAAGTCTCCTCAGAAGTTTTAAAGTTGACCGTGGAGGAAGTTGATTTGCCGACCCGGATTGCCAATGCTCTACGCAAAGGGGGTTTTGGCACCGTTGAGGATTTAGTCAAAGCCAATCCGGCCGATTTGGCCAAGGTCAAAAATTTAGGCGAAAAGTCAATCAAAATTGTGGCCCAGGCCTTATCTAAAAGAAAAGTCGTCCTGAAGGAGAGCTAAATGAGGCACCAGGTCGCCGGCAGAAAATTTTCTAAGAACAGTTCTCAAAGAAAAGCCCTCTTTAAAAGTCTGATTAACTCCCTGATTATTCATGAGGCGATTAAAACCACCGAGGCTAAAGCAAAGACGGTGCGGGTTTTGGTGGAAAAACTGATTACCCAAGGGAAAAATGGCAGTCTGCAAGCCCGTCGGGCCGTCGAGGCTTTTTTACAAAACGAAATCGTGGTTAAAAAAATTGTCGAAGAATTGGGACCGCTGTTTAAAAAAAGAGCGGGCGGTTTTACCAGAATTGTCCGTTTGGGGCAAAGAGCCGGCGACGGCGCCATGATGGTCAGGTTGGAATTGGTGGAGAAGACCCCGAAAAAAGAGAAAAAAATAGAACCGGCCGCAAAGCCGGCGAAAGTCGAGCCGAAAGCGAAAAAATGATGCGTACTTATTCACCGAAAATTGCGGAAATTAATCACGCCTGGCATTTGCTTGATGCCCAAAATCAAGCCTTTGGCCGGTTGGCCAGCGAGGCGGTCAAACTTTTGATGGGCAAACACAAGCCGACTTACAGTCCCAATCTTGATAGCGGTGATTTTGTGGTGGTAATTAATGCCGCTAAAGTTAAAATTACCGGCGCCAAGTCGGCGCAAAAGAAATATTACCGCCACTCCGGCTTTCCGGGGGGATTTCGGGAAATTAATTTGGAAGAACAGATGGCCAAAGATCCGACGAAAGTGATTCATCACGCCGTTGCCGGCATGCTGCCGCCCAATAAATTAAAAGACCGAAGACTGGTGCGGCTGAAAATCTTTAGTGACGACCAACATCCATATGAAGAAAAGTTCAAAAATCAAAGCTTAAATGCCAAAAACTGATTCTAAAAATAAATTCATCTTTGCGATTGGCCGCCGGAAGACGGCCATTGCCCGCGTGCGGCTTTTTAAAGGCAAGGGGGAAACCTTGGTCAATAATTTGCCGCTGGCCAAATATTTTTCCGGCCAGGCGGCCCGGCAAATTTGGCTCCGGCCCTTTGTGGCGACCGATACTTTGGGCAAATACTACGCCACCGTCAGGATTATCGGTTCGGGGAAAAACGGCCAATTGGATGCGGCCGTTCACGGTGTGGCCAGGGCCCTGGATAAAGCCGAAAAAACCTATCACTCGCTTTTGAAAGCGCAACATCTTTTGACCCGCGATCCCCGCGCCAGAGAGCGCCGTAAAGTCGGTCAAATGGGCAAGGCCCGCAAACAGAAACAGTCTCCAAAGCGATAAATCAAGATTTCTGCGGCGGTTGGAGCGAAAACCCAATTTCTAGCTATTAAGTCTTTAGCGAAGTAACGACTTTATCGGTGATTATCATAATTGCCTCACTGTTTATTCCAGAATAATCCAGCGCAATATGTGTTGGCAAGAAATTACCAGTGTTGGCGTTATATCTAATAAGAACTGCGTCCATTATCTTATTGGAAGTGCCTTTTTCACCCTCAACATATTTATATTGGCTTGTAATAGTGTCCAGATACCTGATTGTATAAGCGGTATGTCCATCACTACCTTGATTCTTTTCCTCTTTGATTATGACCGCACTTTGTGGCCAGTCAGAATATTCAGCACTCCATCCGGCACAAACGGGACTGACTGTAAGTTTTGCCGTTGAATCAGCGTTTGTTAGCACATAATCGGCACAATTTTTAATAATATTATTAAGACTTGAGGTCTTAGTTACCGTTTTTAAGGTCCAGCCAGGGGGCAGTTGAATAGAAAGGTTTATATTCTCGTTTCCGCTAGCGGCAGTTTCTTTCTTGATTTGGACAGATTCTGTTTTCCAAGTTAAACCAGTCGGACTTGGTGAAACGTAGGTTGTAGATTGTGTCGGAAGAGGTTGAGTTTGAGTTGTGGAGGAGGGGTTAGATTGGTTTAACCCCGAACTTTTACCCAAAAAATATCCACCGAATCCAAAAACAATAAGACACGTTAGCACAGTAATACTAATAATTAAATAGTTTACTTTTGGTTTTTCTGGAAATTGTCCGACTTGTTCGGTATTTTGATCGCCAAGATTGACTTGATTTTCCATGGGTATCTCCTAAAAAAAGTATAACATATTTTTAGAAATCAAGCATCAATGGCATTGCATCCAGTCCTGGATCAAATTACCCCCCCGCCAGTATTACCTATTGACATAAGTATTACATCGTGATATATTTTTTACTATGAATGGATTAACGACGATTACCACTAAAGGTCAGGTAACTATTCCTGGAGAGGTGCGAAAAGCGCTGGGGGTAAAAATTGGCGACAGGGTTTCTTTCACCGAAGTTTCCCCTTCCTATAAAAAGGCGGTGATTAAAATCATTTCGACAGATATTGTCGAAGAACTTTCTGGTTCCTTGCAAACTAAAACTAAAGAGATGAGCTCTGAGAAAGCCAGAAAAGCAGTGGGAAGAATTTTACTGAATAAATATCGAATTAAATGACGAAGGCAATCGTTGTCGATGCTAATGTTGTTATCCGGCTTCTGCTTAATGATCACCCCAGGCTTTCTCCTTTGGCCAAATCAATTTTTTTGAAAGCGCAAAAGGGAGTCACTAAAATCTATTTTGACGAAGTGATTGTGGCAGAAGTAATTTGGACTCTCTCCTCTTTTTATAAAATCAAAAAGATTGATTTGGTTGATCGTCTCGAAAAACTTATTTCCCAAAGCTGGGCTGTTAATCCTAAAAAGAATTTAATTTTGCAAGCGCTCAATTTGTATAATTCTTTCAACTTGCACTATATTGATTGTTGGATCTTGATGGTCAGCAAATCATTAAACATGCCACTCCGGACATTTGACAAAAGCCTAGAGAAAACTAAATAGGACTTGCAAAAAGCAATCCCCGAAGCGTTAAAATATTTCACTTCTCTTGCTGGTGGCCATTTCCGCCTAAAAATACCAGCACTTCTTTTATTTGTTCTTTTGGAATACCCCTTAAGTCATCAAGAATTGCTTTTACTTCTGGTCTTTCTGCCAGAGGATTGCCGCCAGAAGCGCCATTTTCCCAAAGTAAATTGGCGGCGATGGTGCCGGCAGTACGAGCATCGACTACTCTTTCTTGATTCATTTTGATAAGTTTTAAAAAATAAAAAAATCCCGTTTTCCGAAATTAAAAAACCCGCCTTTCAGCGGGTAAATGTTTACTAAAAACAACAATTACTCGCCGTTGACGCGGGTCTTGCTAAAGCAAAAGAATAATTGTTTTTGTTGGTTCATTGAAATTATTATACCAGGTTGGTAAATAAACTCAACAATTTTAGTCGGAGAGCCGGGGCTTGAACCCGGAACCCCCAGACCCCCAGCCTGGTGCGCTGCCAATTGCGCCACTCTCCGTGTTGACTGCTTGCATTTTAGCATAAAGTTTGTCAAAATAGAATTGAGTGGCAAGGCATAAATCAAAAAAAATTTTGCTGACGAACGAACAGCTTAAATTGTTGGCAGGATTTTTCTCAGATTTGGCAAAGGGAGTCGCCATAGCATCAATTGTTGGTCAGGGATTTGTTCTTGAGTTTGCGGGTTTGACCAGAATCGTTTCTTTAGTTGTTTGGATTTTCACTGCTTGTCTCTTTTTATTCTTTGGATTATACTTTAGTAAGGAGATCAAATGATTAGCCCCGAAAGTATCATCACCGGTTTTAATACTGGATTTATTGTCGCCGCGGTTTTGGCGGTTCTCGGGGGCGTTCTGGCGATTATCAGTAAGAAAAGATCATGAATTTTACCTGGGACGCGAACACCAGCACGATTGTTTTGGCAGTGATAATAGTGATTGCTGGGATTTTACTTTATATTGCTTATAAAAAATAAAGATGTCCCAAGACAAAAAACTCCAGGCAGTCAAAATGGCGATGGAGCAAATCGAGAAACAGTACGGCAAGGGTGCGATTATGCGTTTGGGCGAAAAAGGGGCCGCGGTTAAAAAAGTCGAAGTGATTTCCACGGGATCGATCGGCCTGGACATCGCCTTAGGTGTCGGCGGTTTGCCCAGGGGCCGGGTGGTGGAAATCTACGGTCCGGAGGCTTCTGGTAAAACCACCTTGGCTCTGCATGTGATTGCCGAATCCCAAAAGCTTGGTGGCGCGGCCGCTTTTATCGACGCCGAGCACGCCCTGGATCCGGCGCGGGCCCAATCGATTGGGGTGAAATTGGATGAGCTGTTGATCTCTCAGCCGGATGCCGGCGAACAGGCGTTGGAGATTGTGGAAACCCTGGTCCGTTCCGGCGCCGTCGATGTCATTGTGGTGGACTCGGTGGCGGCCCTGGTGCCGCGGGCGGAGATTGAAGGCGAGATGGGCGACGCCGTCATGGGGGCTCAGGCCAGACTCATGTCCCAGGCCTTGCGCAAATTAACGGCGGCCATTTCCAAATCAAAAGCGGTGGTTATTTTTACCAATCAGCTCCGCCATAAAATCGGGGTTATGTTCGGCAATCCCGAAACGACGCCCGGCGGCCTGGCTCTGAAATTTTATTCTTCGGTGAGGATTGATTTGCGTAAAATTGGGGCGATTAAAGAAGGCGAAGTCGTCATTGGCTCGCGGCACCGCGCTCGGGTTATCAAAAACAAAGTGGCCGCGCCTTTCCGGGAAGCGGAGTTCGATATTATGAACGTGGGGGGGATTTCCCTTTCGGGCAATATTCTGGATATGGCCTTAGAAATGCTGATTGTCGAAAAATCCGGCGCTTTCTTCAAATACAACAAAACCATGCTGGGCCAGGGTCGGGAAGCGGCCAAAGTTTTTTTGGAAAAGAACCCCAAAGTGATGAAACAGATCGAAGACGAGATTTGGAAAAAACAGCAAACGGCTTAAGGCGTGGCCAAAATTAGTCAGATTTCCCCTCAAAAAACCCAGCAACGCGTTAATATTTATTTAGATGGCAAGTTTGCTTTTGGTTTGGACCTCGATAATTTTCTCAAAAGCGGTCTTGCGGTTGGCCAGGAATTAACGGACCAAGAGGTCGAAAAACTAGTTTTTAAAAACGACTTTCAAAAGCTTTACGATAGGGTTTTAAGGTTTATCTCTGTCCGGCCGCGGAGTAGGAAGGAAATTTCTGATTATCTGAACCGGAAAAAGACGCCGGAGAAGTTAGTTGAGAAAATAATCGGCCGGTTGGCAGAAGGCGGCCTTATTGACGACGAGGCGTTCGCCCGCTGGTGGGTAGAGCAGCGGGTGACTTTCCGGCCTAAAGGCAAAAGGGCCCTACTGGCGGAGTTGGGTCAGAAGGGAGTTGACCGGGAAATCAGCGAAAAAATTATCGGTGAGGAAATAGACGAAGAAAGATTGGCCGGAATAGCGGCCGAAAAGAAACTGAGGGTTTTAAAAAATTTGCCGGCGCAGGAGTTGCGCCAAAAAATGACTAATTTTTTGCTTACCCGCGGCTTTTCCTGGGAGACGGTTAAAAAAATAGTTGACGAAAAAGATTTTGAGGAAGATAATTAAAAATATGGACGAACCAATTCCGTCTGCTCCACCCACTCCACCGGTTCCCCCGGTCGCTCCGGTTTTGCCGCCGACCGAAAAAAGCCGGACCTGGCTTAAAATCTCGTTGGCCGCGATCGGCATTTTAATCATCCTCGGCCTCTTCGGCAATCTTTATCTTTTGGCTCGTAACCAAAAACCCGTTGCTGAAGTTACTCCCACCCCAATTCCAACCACCACCATCACCGTTCCAGATGAAACTGCCAACTGGAAAACATATACCAATACAAAATATGGCTATCAAATTAAATATCCAGAACAATTAACAGTTAAAGAAAGAAGTTCCAAGAATCCCGAAGCGGGGATGGGCGATATTGTTATTCAAGCCACAGACATGCTCTTACCGCAAAACCAAGGGCCGGCTCATTTTTCCATTCAAATTTCCTCAGAAGATTATCAAACAATCATTACCCGGCTTGAAAATGATTATTGGGGTGGACTGAGAGAATCTCCTAATCGAGCCGAAGGTATTAAAATTGCTGGTATTGCCGGCAAGAAAATTCTAGGGACTCAGGTTAGTAGTGGTTATCAATATCTAGCTATTTATTTTCCCAAAGGGAACTTAACTTATACGATTGGGTTTATCATTGGGCCAGAGGAGCTAAAACTGGGGTGGAACGAAGGAACTTTCGGCCAAATCCTTTCCACTTTCAAATTTTTAGACTAAGTGTGCTAAAATTGACCTGCCATGAATAAAAAACAGGTCGAAGAGGAAATCCAAAGTATTACCCGACAATTGATCCAGAAATACCAGCCGGAGAAAATCATCCTCTTTGGCTCAGCCGCCAGGGGTGAATTCGGCCCGGATTCGGATTTGGACTTCTTAGTAATTAAAAATGATTCCAGAAAGCCCCTGGAAATCGAACAGGAGCTTCATCAGAAAGTTGACTACCGAATTGCTTCAGATTTTATTTTTCTCAAGCCACTAGAAACAAAAGAAAGATTAAAATCTGGCGATTTCTTCTTACAAGAAATTTTCGATACCGGAAGGGTTCTTTATGGCTGAGGCAGTTGATCCTAAAATTTGGCTTAAACTGGCGGGTCAGGAATTTGTTTACGCGCTTCGTGATTTGAAAGACGTTGAGCTTACCTTTTTTGCCCCGGCTTGTTTCCACTTCCAACAAGCCGCCGAGAAATATCTAAAAGCCTATATTTTGGTCAGGGGAAAAACTTTTAGGAAAATTCATAATTTAGTGGAGTTAGTCAAAATTTGTAGCGATATTGACCCTGCTTTTAAGAATCTTTTGTCGGAAGCCGCCGTCCTTAACCCTTTTTATACCGACACTCGTTATCCAGTCCATTGGCCAATAGAATTTAGTCGCCATGATGCTGAAAAAGCCAGCCAGGCCGCTCAAAAAATCGGCGATTTTGTTAAAAACAAAATAGGTGGTAAAATTTAATTAATGGAAGAGACATCAATCCAAACTGACCAACCGCCTGTTCCGCCCACTCCTTGGTTTAAAATTTCGCTGGTTATTATCGGTATTTTAATCATCCTCGGCCTCTTCGGCAATCTTTATTTCCTGGTTAAAAACCAAAAACCTACCGCCGAAATTATTCCTACCCCAACTCCAATCGCCACTACCACCTCCATTGATTTTGCCGCCGGCTGGAAAGTATACGAAAATGCCAAGCTAGGCTTTAGTTTCAAATATCCAGAAAGCCTTATGTCGTGTGAAGATGTAAATTTTACTGGTTTGATTTCAAGCGGACCGTACGTAAATACCGAAGAAAATCAATGTGAAGTTGCAAAAAGCAGGGGCTATCCGATCTCGTTTTTATTGAACAAAGACGATAAAGAATTCCAAAATTTTCGCGCAGAGAATTATCCGAATTCTTTTTCTAACTATAAAAATACTGAAATGAGAATTGACAATAAAAATGCAGAAGTAATTTCAGGGATAGAAAAAGAAACGCTTCTGGCATTCAAAATAATCAAGATTCGCATGGGAGATTCATTTTTGATAGTTAAGGCGACGGGAGAAGAACGAGATATAACTATTCTTGACCAAATCCTTTCCACTTTCAAATTTTTAGACCAAAACCAGGCCGACCCTACCGCCGGCTGGAAAACATACACCAATACTCAATACAAATACTCTTTAAAATATCCCTTAAATTGGACGATTACAAAAGGGAAATATTCGGGTAGCCCGGAAGTAGATATTACTCTTAATTATAAAGAGGTCCCCTTTGATGTGTTTGACGTTAAAATTCAAAATCACTGCGAGAATTTTTTTAATTGCTTCGAGGGCAAAGAGAATAATATAACTATTGACGGAGTTTCGGCCTATCAAGAAATTGCGGTAGACAATCCCAATAGGCAAGATATTGCCGCTGACTCTACTTTTTTTGAGAAAGACGGTAACTTCTTTTTAATTCAATGTGCCCATGACTTTCACCAAGAAATACAAACAACCTGTAACCAGATTCTCTCTACTTTTAAATTCCTCCAATAGGCCCAATCCTTGACGGGTTGGCAAAAATACGGTAAAATAGTGTTATTATATTAGCGAATATGGCCTTAATTAGTACCATTGCCGCCTTGAAGTAACCCCGTAAAGGATAAAACCATGGGAATTTTGGATGATTTATTGCCGAAGGACGCCAAGGAATTGGCGGCTAAAATTGCGGAGCTGGAAAGGAAAGAAGGCGCCTTAGAAGAAAACGAGAAACGGCTAAGAGCTCATGAAGATGAGCTTAGGGCTAAGGAAGCCGAAGTCGAGGAAGTTAAGAAAAAAGAAGTCGGCAAACTCGAAAAAATTGCCAAGTTGACTTTTGAAGAAGCCAAAAAATTACTTTTGGAAGCGACCGAGAAAAAGCTGGCCGACCAAATCAGCCGCAAGATCAGAGAAGCCGAAGAGGAAATTAAGACCCATACCGAAGACAAGGCCCGGGAAATTCTGCTGGACTCGATTCAACACGGCGTCACGGATGTGGTGGCCGAATACACCGTTTCGACCGTTCATTTGCCGGACGAAGACATGAAGGGCCGGATTATCGGCCGCGAAGGCCGCAATATCCGCACTTTTGAAAGAGCGACTGGGGTGGAGATTGAGCTTGACGAAACCAACGACATTCATTTATCTTCCTTTGACCCTATCCGCCGCGAGATTGCCCGCCGCAGTTTGGAAAAGCTTATTCACGACCGCCGGATTCAGCCGGCTCGGATTGGGGAAATCATTGAGCAGACCAAACTGGAGCTGGATAAAATTCTCTACGAGGAGGGCGAAAAGCTTTGTCATGCTGTGGGCGTTTACCGGCTGCAGCCGGACCTGATCAAATTGCTGGGTCGTTATAAATTCCGCTTTTCCTACGGCCAAAACATGATTGTTCATACTTTGGAAGAAACGAAAATCGGTATTCAACTGGCCTACGAATTAAAAGCCAACGTCAATATCGTCAGGCTGGGTTGTTTAATGCATGACATCGGCAAGATTATCACCGAAGAAGAAGGCACCCATGTTCAACTCGGCGTTGGCCTGGCCAAAAAATATCAACTGCCGCCAGAAGTAATTGCCTGCATTGCCGAACATCATGAGGATGTGCCCTTTTCCACGGTCGAATCCCGAATTACCTGGATTGCTGACGCGGCCTCAGGGTCTCGGCCCGGGGCGCGCTACGAACCGCACGAAGAGTACGTTAAAAGAATGGAAGACATTGAAAAAATTGTCCGGGGATTTACAGAAGTGCAGGAGACTTTTGCTTACCAAGCGGGCCGCTACGTGATGGTGATGGTGAAGCCCGAGTTGGTGCCCGATGATCAGTTAACGGTTTTGACCCATAAAATCGCGACTAAATTGGAAGAAGAAGCTTCTTACGCCGGCCAGATAAAAGTGACTTGTATTCGGGAAACCCAGGCCAGTGATTTGACAAAAGCCAAATAATTAGCTACAATTCGAGCATGACCAAAAAGCAAATGATTACCTTAGTGGCCGCTAAAGCCCATTTAACCCGTCGGGCCGCCAGTGAATCAATCGAGACTCTCCTTTCCGAAATCACTAAAGCTTTAAAAAAAGGCGAGAAAGTGGTCCTTTCCGGCTTCGGCACCTTTAAAGTCACCAAGGTTAAAGATAAACCGGTGCTTTTGCCCAAAACCGGTCAGCGGCAAATCGTCAAGGGTCATCGCGCGCCCCGCTTTTCTCCTGGCAAACCTCTGAAAAAAGAAGTAAGATAAATCCGTGTCGGCTGTCACTGTCAATAATCTCAAAAAATACTTTCAGGTTCATCAAAAAGAGCCGGGGTTGTGGGGATCGGTTAAGTCGCTCTTTTCCCGCAAGTACGAAGACGTCAAGGCCGTCAATGATATCTCGTTTAATATTGAAGAGGGCGAGTTGGTCGGCTTTATCGGGCCCAACGGCGCCGGTAAAACCACGACCTTAAAGTGTTTGTCCGGGCTTTTGTATCTCACGGCCGGCAAAGTCAGTGTTCTGGATTTTAATCCCTCCGAACGCCGGCCGGAATTCTTACGCCAAATTTCTTTGGTGATGGGTCAGAAAAACCAACTGTGGTGGGACCTGCCGGCCATGGAAACTTTTACTTTAAATAAAGAAATTTACGAAGTGCCGGACGACCAATTTAAAAAAACGCTCGCCGAATTAGTTAAACTTTTGGAAGTGGACGAGCTGACCATCGGTTTGGACGTGGTGATGCAGAAAAAAGTGCGCGATTTTATCAAAGAGTATAACCGGCGCTATTCAGCGACCATTATCTTAACCTCGCATTATATGGGCGATGTCCAGGAACTTTGCCAGCGAGTGATGATTATTGATAAGGGCAAGTTGGTTTTTGACGGCAAGCTGGCAGAAATCACCCCAAAATACGCTGATCATAAATTAATTTCTTTAATTTTGGCCAAGGAAGTGGACCCTAAAACTTTAGACGCCTTGGGCAAGGTGAAAGAATTTGCCTATTCCAAGCTGGTTTTTAGGGTTAAAAGGGGCGAGACTTCTGAGGTTACGGCCAGACTTTTGGATAAACTGCCGGTGGCGGATTTAAACATTGAAGAACCGGCGATCGAAGACATTATTCGCGAACTGTTCACCGACAAAAATTATGCGTAAATACCTCCAGTTGGCCAAACTCACTTTCGAAGAATATTTCGTTTATCGGCTAAACTTTATTTTGTGGCGATTTCGCAGTCTGGTTTTCTTTGTCATTCTTTTTATTTTCAAGATGCCTTTTTGGCTACCGCAAAATCCGGCGACTTATCTTATCTTTTTGGCGATAATCATTTTGGCCGTGTTGCTCTATTTTTTTATCAGTTTTTCTTTATCAATCGCCGCTTTCTGGACCGAAGAAGTTTGGGCGACCCGTTGGCTGTTTGGCATAGTTTTTCTGGAATTCTTTGCCGGCGCGCTTTTCCCGATTGATGTCTTGCCGGCAGCCTTGCAGAGAATTATTTATTTGATACCTTTTCCCTATTTAGTCTTTTTTCCGTTAAAAATTTGGCTGGAGCAGGTGAGCTTGGCCAGCGCCATTCAAGCAACTTTTATTTGCCTTGCCTGGTTGCTCTTTTTCTACTGGTTGGCCAGTTTTTTATGGCGGAAAGGAGCGAAAAATTATGGCGCATATGGAGGATAAGGAAAATTTCAAATTTCAAATTTCAAATTATTAAGGATTTGGTTCATGGTGGCCAAGATGGCTGCCCGGACCTATCTTTTAAATTTGCTGGCGACCCTGTTGTTTCTGGTGGGCAAAGTTGTTCGGTTTTTGCTCTTTTTTGCTTTCCTTTTTGCGGTTTTATCTTCAAATAACACCTTAGCTGGATATAATCGCGAACAAGTCATTTTCTTTTTCTTGGTTTTTAACTTAGTCGATATCATGGTCCAGTTCTTTTTCCGGGGCGTTTATCAATTTCGGCCCATTTTTGGCTGGACCGATATTTTTGATTTTATTACCCTGATCCCGCTCTGGCTTTTGCCTTTAATCTACTACTTTGCGCTGTTTGTGTTCTGACCACGGAGATTGACCATTTGGTTTTGGTTTACCGGGATCTGACCAGTATGGCCCGTTTTCCCACCGATATTTATCAGCGGGGCATTTAGACGGCCTTAACTTTTACCGTGCCGGCCAAGGCTTTGTTGGGAGTTTTATCCTGGCCCTGGATGGGTGCTCGTTTTTAATCACCGGCGTCTTTTTATGAGGTTCGTGGCGGCTTTGGCGCTATGCTTTGTCTTGTTACTCCAGCGCCAGCAGCTAGCCTTCCCATGTTAAAATTAGCCACAATGAAGAAATATTTTATCAAAACTTTTGGCTGCCAGGCTAATGAAGCGGATGCGGAAAAATTGGCGGCGGTTCTAGAAAAAAAAGGCTATCGGCCGGCCAAAAAAATCCAAGCCGCCGATTTGGTGGTAATCAACAGCTGCTCAGTCCGCGAATCGGCCGAAAATCGCGTCTTTGGATTGGTCAACAATCTGGCCAAATTTAAAATTTCAAATTTAAAATTTAAAATTGTTTTAACTGGCTGCATGGTTGGCTCCGCCAAGGGTGAACGTCGCCGCTACTCTTTAGCTCAGCTCAAAAAAAAGTTGCCTAGCGTTGACGAGTTCAAAACTGTCGGCGAGTTGACTAATAACTCACAACTTATAACTTATAACCGAAAAACTCCAGCATTGGTTTCGATCATGGAAGGGTGCGATCATTTTTGCTCGTATTGCGTGGTTCCTTACGCTCGGGGTAAGGAAGTTAGCCGGCCGTTTAAAGAAATAATTTGCGAGATTAAGGAATTAGCCGGCCGCGGCTGCCGGGAAATTATGCTTTTGGGCCAAAACGTTAATGCTTACCGGCCGTCGTTTGCCAAGCTCTTGGCGGCGGTTCATAAAATTGACGGGATTGAAAAAATTTCTTTCATGACTTCCAACCCATGGGGTTTCACCGATGAGATTATTGAGGCGCTAAAACTGCCGAAAGTTGACCGCTACCTCCATTTGCCGGTGCAATCGGGCGATGATGAAATTTTGCGGCGGATGAACCGGCCCTATACGGCACGCCAATACCTTAAGCTGGTAAAAAAAATCAGAAAGGCAATTCCGGAAATTAAGATAGGCACTGATATTATCGTTGGCTTTCCCGGTGAAACGGAGAAGGCTTTTCAAAACACGGTCGCCCTTTGTCGAAAGGCCAATTTTACCCTGGCCTATATCGGCAAATATTCACCCCGGCCGGGAACGGCGGCTTTTAAATTAAGGGATAATGTTTTGCCGGCCGAGAAAAAACGGCGTTGGCAAGTTTTAGAAAAATTAATCAACCAAAAATGAAAAAAATATTGGTCATCTGCGGGCCGACCGCGACCGGTAAAACGGCCTTAGGAGTAAAATTGGCCCACCGGTTTGGCGGCGAGATTGTTTCGGCCGACTCCCGGCAGGTTTATCAGGGGATGGATATCGGTACCGGCAAGGATTTGGGGGAGTTACGGGGGACGCCGGTTTGGCTTTTGGACGTGGTCCGGCCTGATCAACTATTTTCCGTGGCGGATTATCTAAAATTGGCCTGGGAAGTCCTGGCCGATATTTGGGCCCGAGGCAAATTGCCGGTGGTGGTCGGCGGCACCGGTTTTTATATCAAAGCCCTTACCGACGGCATCGGCACCTTGGGGATTCCTCCCGACTGGGAATTACGGAAGAAACTCCAAAACGATAGTGTTTCAGAATTGCAAAATCTTTTGAGAAAAAAGAATCCGCAAAGATGGGCAAGAATGAATGAATCGGACCGAAAGAATCCGCGTCGGTTGGTGCGCGCCATTGAAGTTGCCGGTAAGCCACTAAACGCTAGACGCTTACCCCTAGACGCTTTTTTTATCGGCCTCACTGCCCCCTATGAAATCCTTTATCGGCACATAGATGAGCGGGTAGATAAAAGAATTAAAGAGGGCATCGAGAAAGAGATTAAGGGTTTAAAGGGAAAAGGGTATAACTTTAAAAACTCGGTTTTAGGAACGACGATCGGTTACAGAGAATGGGCCGGTGAGGGGACAAGAGAAGAGATTGTCCGGCGGTGGCAGTTTGCTGAGCATGATCTGGCTCGGCGGCAGATGACCTGGTTTAGAAAAGCCCTTCGGCAGACTCAGGGTAAATTTCAATGGTTTGATATTGGCAAGCTGGGATGGCAAAAAGAAGTGGAAAAAGCAGTCCAAAGATGGTATAGTAAAACCGACAATGACAAAGAAGGTTGAAATTTCTCACCGGACGATTATTTTTACCGTTTTTTTCTTGCTCGGACTTTGGTTTTTGTTTGAAATCCGCCAAATTATTTTGGCGCTTTTTGTCTCCTTGATTTTGATGTCCGCCTTTAACCCCTCGGTTAACCGACTGGAAAAATGGCGCTTCCCCCGCTGGTTGGCCATTTTGATTATTTATTTGGGTGTTTTGGGCATTTTAATCCTGGGCCTAGCCGGTATTATTCCTGCTTTAATAGAACAAACCGGTAGTTTTGTGGAAAAGATTCCTCTTCTTTTCCGACAATTTACTTTTTTAGGCATTGATTCTAATATTTTGGCCTCCCAGATTGCCCAATTGGGCACGATTCCGGCCAACATCCTTAAATTAACCGTCAGCCTGTTCTCCAATATCATTGCCGTTTTTGCTTTATTTGTGATTACTTTCTATCTGCTTTTGGAAAGACGGAATTTAGATACTTATTTACAGGTTCTTTTTGCCGGCGGGGGAGAAAAGAAAGCGAAAGAGTTTGTTGATAAGGTTGAAGAAAGGTTGGGGAGTTGGGTTAGGGGCGAAATGACTCTGATGATCATCATCGGCGTCACCATTTATGTGGGGTTAAAACTTTTAGGGATTGATTTTGCCTTGCCTTTGGCGATCCTGGCTGGAGTTTTAGAAATTGTGCCCAACATTGGGCCGATCATTTCGGCGGCGCCGGCGGTTTTAATGGGGCTAGTGATTTCCCCGGTGATGGCTTTAGCGGTGGCGGCTTTGTATTTTTTGGTCCAGCAGGCGGAAAATACTTTGATTGTGCCCAAAGTGATGCAAAAAACAGTTGGGGTTAATCCCTTGGTCACGATTTTATCCTTGGCCGTCGGCTTCAAATTAGCCGGATCAATTGGCGCGGTTTTGGCCGTTCCGGCTGTCCTTTTGATTGAAGTGGTCATCTCCGAATGGTATAATGGACTTCGTCTTTAGGAGATCGGACTGCCGGTCGCCAACAGCTACGCAGTTGCGGGCGACAGGAAAGTCCAGACAGCCGAAGACAGGGTGGTTCCGTGTAAGCGGGACATTCCGATCCCGTAGTGGATCGTGAACTAGATAGGGCCACAGAGACGAGAAATATGAAACGAGGCAACCCTCCCTGCTGCAACCTCCGAAAGCGCATTAAGGATGTCTTCCCGAGCGCAAAGTTTGAGGGCCAAGATAGATGGCAGTTTTAACAGAATCTGGCTTACGAATTTTCTAAAGACATTGAAAAATCAAAACCCGGTCGCCAAAGGCAGAGGCGACTGGGTTTTTAAGGACAGATTATTTCCCGCTAAGCGGGAACGGTTTTTAACCGATTCTGAACATTTTTGTACCACACACTTCACAGGTGGCTTTCCTTGCGGGCTTGCCATTTTTCAGGGTGACGTTTTGAACATCTTTCCCATCCCTTTTGGTGCGGCACTTAACACAATAGAAGTCTGCCATAATTTTTTTCACCTCCCTTCAAGTTATCTTAGCTTCAAGTATAGCACAAATTCCAGGCCGACAATAATCAGCGTTAAGATCAGCGTTTTTAAAAGATCTTTCTTAATGAGACTGTTATTGTAAAAAAGGATTGAAGAATCGGATCTTTTGGGGATGAAGACGGGTGCTATTTTAGCTTCAACCGGTTTTAAAATTGCCTCTTGACGAGGCGTAATTTCCGTGCTTAATTGCCTTTTTAAATGGAGAATAATTTTTTCTTGCTTGGTCTTTCTTTTTTTCGCCATTTGGTTGACAATATCACCTGCGGGCTTTAAAATCAACCTAAGATGAATTTCATTATTGTCGGCCTTTCTCTTTGGCTGTTAGTGTTGACTTTTTTATGGTGGCGGGCCAGAGGCTTTCGCCAACCATTAGCGGAGGGAACCGACAAGGCCAATTGGCAGGCGCTTGCCGCGGAAACCAAAAAAATTAGCGACCTGGAGAAAGTAGTAGCAGACATGAGGGGCAATAACCTTTATAATATTCAGAAAGTAGGATTAGTTCGTTTTAATCCTTTCGCGGAAACCGGCGGCGATCAGAGTTTTTGTTTATCGCTGCTGGATGGCGAGGACAGCGGCTTGGTCATTTCGAGTTTACATAGCCGGGAAACAACCAGAATTTATGCCAAGCCGGTGAGCAAGGGCAGGGCGGCAGGTTACGATTTATCGGCTGAAGAAAAACAGGCGGTTTTAAAAGCGAAAAGAGTCAACAAATGATTAGCTTACAGTTAAACCGAAAATTAATTATTAGTCTTGTCGGTGCCCTTTTACTCTATCTAGTTGCTACCGGTATTTCCTGGGCAACTTTTCGTTATCTGGCCGGACCCGCCGGAACCGCCGGTATTATTTCTCCGGTGCAAACACCAACGGGTAAGAGCAGGATCGATCTCTCCGCTCCTAAAACCGAAGAGTGTCTCCTTAATGGCCAAAAACTAACTGTGGCGGAGCGCAAAATTTGGGAGAACCGTCGGCCGTTAACGGCGATGATTGAAAACCATCAAGACGCCAGACTGCAATCAGGCCTATCTTTTGCCGATGTTGTTTACGAGGCAGTCGCCGAAGGTGGCATTACCAGATTTTTGGCCGTCTTTTATTGTCGGGCCTCCTCCGAAGAAGTGACTATCGGACCGGTCCGCTCTGCTCGGACGTATTTCATGGATTTAGCTTCAGAATATGGTGATTACCCGCTTTACGCTCATGTTGGCGGGGCCAATGTTCCCGGTCCGGCCAACGCCTTAGGGCAAATTGGTGATTATGGTTGGTTGAAAAAGAAAAATGATTTAAATCAATTCGCCATCGGCTTTCCTTATTATTGGCGTGATTACGAGCGGATTGGTCATGAAGTGGCCACTGAACATACAATGTATTCAACCACGGATAAACTCTGGGAGATTGCCACCAAAAGAGGCTTGGATGCTAAAGATAGCCAAGGGAATGCCTGGGATCAAAATTTTACTAAATGGAAATTCAAGGATGATTTGGCGACAGACAAGAGGGGGACGACGAACCAGATTAGTTTTGATTTTTGGTCCGGATACAAGGAATACGCCGTGGCTTGGAAATATGACAAAGAAAACAATGTTTACCTGCGCTTCAATGCTGATCAGCCACATAAAGATTTGGATAACGATACCCAGCTTGCGGCTAAGACTGTTGTTGTCCAATTCATGGTTGAAAAAGGACCGATTGACGCCGAGAAACACATGCTCTACACGACGACAGGAGTGGGCAAGGCGATTGTTTTTCAGGATGGCCAAGCAATTCAGGCTACTTGGACCAAGGCCAAACGTATTGCGCGAACCACCTTTACCGATAGTAAGGGCAAAGAAATTCAATTTAATCGCGGCCCAATTTGGATTGAAGTCGTACCTGCCGGAAGGGAAATCAATTTCTAAGATATGCTTTCGACTTTAATAATTTCAAAATGCCGGATAAAATTGCTGGAAACTTTCTTGGGCCAGCCAAAAGAGATCTTTTATATTCGCCAGTTAGTGCGGTTGATCGGCGAAGAAATTAATGCCGTCAGGCGAGAGTTGGCTCATCTGGAAAAAGGCGGTTTGGTCAAAAAGGAAAATCGGGGCAACCGCATTTATTACTGGTTAGACCAAAACGCGTCTTTGTACGGGGATCTGCTCGCTCTTTTTTCCAAAAGAGTTGGCTTGGGCGGCGCGATTATTAAAAATAAGAATAAAATTGGCCGGATCTGGCTGGCGATGTTGTCCGGAAGATTTGCCCGCTGGCTGCCCACTAAAGAAGGAGCGGTCGATTTGCTGATTGTCGGCGATGTTTTGATGCCCGAGTTGGGCAAGATTGTCCATGCTGAAGAGACTAAGGTCGGCCGGGAAATCAATTATACCGCGATGAGCCGGCAGGAATTTGAATTCCGCAAAAAACGGCATGATCCGTTTTTGTCGGGAATTTTAACTGACGCGCGGATAATGCTGGTGGGTGATGAACTGGATTTGGTCGCTTAAAAATGGCTAAACAAAAAATTATTCGGACCGGCAACAGTTTGGCCGTCACGATTCCTTCTTTTCTGGTCAGAAGCGTTGGCGTTAAGGCCGGCCAAGAGACGGAAGTAGTGATCGAACCGGATAAGGGCAGAATGATTTGTAGTTTTTCCGGCAATACTCAGCTGTCTTTAGCTATGATTAAAAAGAGAAAATGAAACCGCAAAATATTTTTTGGCTGATTGTTGTTTTAACCGCTTTTTCGATTTTTGTCGATTTGCCGGCTAAATTTTGGATTTTTAGCCAGGAAATAAACCGTCCGCAGATTAATATTCAGGCGGGCAATTTCCATTTCTCCCGTGATTTGGAAATTAAGCAGGGCATTGATCTGGCCGGCGGGACGCATTTGGTTTTTCAGGCCGATACCCAGAATATTGCTCCGGCTGACCGGGAATCGGCAGTGGAGGCGGCCAAAAACAATATTGAAAGAAGAGTTAATCTTTTTGGCGTGGCGGAGCCGGTAATTCAAACCTCTCAAATCGGCGAGAATTATCGGTTGATTGTGGAGCTGCCGGGCGTCAAAAATGTTAATGAGGCAGTGGATTTAATCGGCCAAACCGCTCAGCTTGATTTTCGGGAATTACCTGCCGGCGCCACCACAGCAGCCGATCTGGCTGATTTTAAAGCAACCGGTTTAACCGGCAAGGATTTAAGCCTCTCTCAAGTCCAATTTGATACTAACACCGGCGCTCCCTCGGTAGGGCTGAAGTTTTCCGCTGAAGGTGCCAAAAAGTTCGCGGAGATTACCGCCAGGAATGTGAGTCGGCCAGTGGCGATTTTTTTGGATCAATTTCCGGTCACCATTCCGCAAGTCAGGGAGCCGATTACCGACGGCAGCGCGGTCATCACCGGCGAATTTACCCTGGAGGAAGCCAAAAAACTGGCCATTCAGCTTAACGCCGGGGCTCTGCCGGTGCCGATCAAAATTATTGAGCAAAAAAATATCGGCGCCACCCTGGGCGCGGAATCGATTCAAAAAAGCGTTCAGGCGGGGTTAATCGGCTTATTAATGGTGGTGGGCTTTATGACTGTCTATTACGGCCGTCTGGGGGTCTTGGCGAGCCTTGGGCTGGTTATTTACGGACTGATCACCATGGCTTTATACAAACTGTTCCCGGTTACCCTAACCCTTTCGGGTATCGCCGGTTTTATTCTTTCGGTGGGCATGGCGGTGGACGCCAATATTTTAATTTTTGAAAGAATGAAAGAAGAGATCCGTTCCGGCAAACCCTACGGCCAGGCCATGGAGCTGGGTTTTGGCCGGGCTTGGGATTCCATTAGAGATGCCAATGTCTGTACCCTGATTACCTGCTTTATTCTCTTTAATCCGTTTAATTGGTCTTTCCTGAACGCTTCCGGCATGGTTCGCGGTTTTGCCCTGACGCTGGGTTTAGGTGTCGGCCTGAGTTTATTTACGGGCATCGTCGTGACCAGGGCATTGCTGCGATTATTTTCTCAAGGAGGGGTGGCTAAATGAATTGGATGAAGCTGAAGTGGCTCTATTTTTTAATTTCGGCCCTAGTTTTGGTGCCGGGCACCATTTCCCTGCTCCGCTTTGGCTTAAAACCGTCCATTGATTTTACCGGTGGCACGCTCCTGGAATTAAGATTTGCGGGTGATAAATCCATTAAAACAGAGGAGATCCAGTCGGCCTTAAAAAGTGTAGGAATCGAAGCCGCGTCGGTCCAGTCTTCGGGCGAAAAGACTTTTCTGATCCGTTCCCGGACTATTACCAAAGAAGAAGCAAGGGTGCTGGAAACCGCTTTGGGTAAAAATTTGGAGCAGATGCCGGAAGAGATCCGTTTCGAAACTGTAGGCCCGATTTTGGGCCAGGAATTACTCAGTAAAACTTTAATTGCCATTATTTTGGCCTCGGTGGTCATTCTGGGTTATGTCGCCTCCCGATTTAAAGGTAGTAAATATGGCATTTGCGCGGTCTTGGCCATGTTTCATGATAGCCTGGTGCTTTTGGGATTGTTTTCTTTACTGGGCCATTTTTTGGGGGTGGAAGTTGACACCTTATTCGTGACGGCCATGCTGACGATTCTTTCTTTTTCGGTGCACGACACGGTGGTGGTTTACGACCGGATTCGCGAGTCGCAGCGGCTCTTCCCTCAGACCGATTTTGAAACCCTGGTCAATAAAGCCGTGACCGAAACTCTTTCCCGCTCTTTAAATAATTCCTTAACGATTATTTTTATGTTGATTTCTTTATTCTTGCTGGGCGGGCCGACCATCAAATGGTTTGTAGCGGCCTTACTGATCGGCACCGTTTCCGGGACTTACAGCAGCACTTTTACGGCGGTGCCTTTACTGATTATTTGGGAACAGATAAAAAAGGGAAGGAGGTGAGTATAATGGCAGATTTAATGGTGGAGAAAAAAGATGGTCAGACTGAATCTTTTGACCGATCCAAAATATTAAACGGTTTAATTAAATCCGGCGCCACTCCGGAGCAAGCGGAGGAAGTAGCGGCTCAAGTGGAAAACTGGGCAGCGACCGTGGCGGTTAACAATACCGTCAAAACCGTTGATATTCGGGTTAAGGTTTTGGAATTTTTAAGGGGAGTTAACCCCGCGGTGGCCACGGCTTTTGAGGCCTATCAGAAACCGGCTCAATAGTTCGGCTCAGGGTTCTGCCGATTGCCGTTACTCGCTTGGCCAGATAGGGCTGATTGTTTTTCTTTCTGTCGGCCACCACTTCTGCAAAAAGTTGTGTTAGGATTTTGCCGACCAATGGTCCGGAAGGGATTTGCAAAATTTTCATCACTTCATGGCCATTAATTTTGACATCATTAATTGAGAACGGCTGCTTTTGGACCTCAATAATTCTTTTTTTAAATTCTTCCAACCGCCAGGAGGTTTCCTTAGCGCCGCCGCCGAGCCGGTCGCCTGTCCGCAGATCAAGCATGTCTTGAAGATTTTCCTTGCCGACATTGGTGATAAAACGGCGGATGGCGGAATCGGTTTGCCTCTCGTCAACCGTGAATTGGTGCCAGCGCACTAAAGTGACCAAGCGCTCTCGGTCGTTATTGGAGAGCCGTAGGCGCCGACCGATATTGCCGGCAATCACCGCTCCTGCCATCTCGTGATTATAAAAAGTGATGACGCCCTGATCATCGTGTTTGACGGTTAGCGGTTTGCCCACATCGTGTAATAAAGTAGCCAATTTAACAATCGGATCGCGGGAGCGGCAGTTTTTTAAAGCCAGCAAACTGTGAGTGCCCACATCGTAAATGTGGTGCCGGCCGGGGCTTTTTTGTGCCACGCCAAAGCCTTTCTCTACTTCCGGCAGAATTTTTTGCGCCAAGCCGGAGTTACGCAGCAATAAGTAGCCGTCCGCCGCGTAAGGATAAGAAAGTAATTTTAATAGTTCGTCTCTAATCCGCTCAGTGCTGATGTGATCGATTAAATCAACGCTTTTCTTAATGGCCGAAAACGTTTTTTTTTCAATAGCAAAACCCAGCTGAGTGGCAATTCTGATCGCCCGCATCATCCTTAAGGCGTCTTCGGTAAAACGTTCATTGGGATTGCCGACTGCCCGGATTAGTTTGGCCTTGATATCTTTTTGCCCGCCATAAGGATCGATTAGTTCGTAATTCGGCCGCAGGGCCATGGCGTTAATAGTTAGGTCACGGCGGACCAAGTCCTCGAAAAGCGTTTTGCCCCAGACCACTTTATTGGGATGACGCTGGTCACTGTAATCGGCTTCTTGCCGGAAAGTAGTAATTTCATAAACAGGCGTTTTGTCTTTTTCAACCACACCGACGGTGCCAAATTGATTATCGTAAAAACTACCGGGAAATAAACCGAGAATAATTTCCGGGGTAGCGTTGGTCGTAAAATCCCAGTCATTAACGGTTCTGTCCATCAGCAAATCGCGGACGGCGCCGCCCACAATGTAAATTTCGTAGCCCGCCCCGCTAAAAGTAGTCAAAATTTTACTGACGAAAGGTGGCGCAATCAGTTTCATCCTGATACAATATTAGCACAATGAAATGGAAAATCATAAGTAAGCGTCCGGCTACAGATTTAATTAAAACTCTTCTGGCCAACCGGGGCCTAAAGACCAAAAAAGAAATTGAGGCCTTTTTACATCCGCCTAAGCCGGAATCATTGACCGCAAAACACTTAGCTATCGCTCCGGTCCAATTGATTAAAGCGGTCGCCCGGATTAAAAAAGCGGTTAAAGATAAAGAAAAAATTATTGTTTACGGTGATTACGACGCGGACGGGATTTGTGCCACCGCGATTTTATGGGAAACACTTTACAAATTGGGCGCCTCGGCCATGCCTTTTATCCCGTCTCGGGAAGAAGGCTACGGCATGAAGTCGGCCCGGGTGGAGCAATTGGCCCAGGAAAAAATTGATTTAATTATTACCGTTGATCAGGGCATCGTGGCTTTTGAAGCGGCCGCCGAAGCGAAAACGTTGAAAATCGATTTAATCATTACCGATCATCACCTGCCGGAAAAGAAAAAGCCGGCGGCCAAGGCTATTATCCATACGACGCAACTTTCCGGGGCGGGCGTTGCCTGGTATTTGGCTAAATCATTGGGCGCCAAGGCGGTTTTGGATTTGGCCACCATCGGCACGGTGGGCGATATTGTGCCGCTGAAAGGCGCCAACCGTTCGCTGGTAAAATACGGTTTAGCGGCAGTGCGCCAAACCGCCAGACCGGGCTTGCGGTCATTATTCCGGGTGGCTGGCATCGAATCCGCCGACATTGGTCCCTACGAAATCGGCTTTCTGATCGGGCCGCGGTTGAACGCTTCCGGCCGCATGGATGATCCGGTCGACTCATTAAGATTAGTTTGCACGCCCAATGCCGGAAGGGCTGATGAGCTGGCCCAAAAACTTAATTTAAAAAATAAGGATCGCCAGCTGTTGATGGCCAGTTTGACGATTAAGGCCAAAGAACTGTGGTTAAAAGAAGACGGTAAGAGCAGCCTTATTTTTGTCTCTCACGAAAGTTTTCAACAGGGAGTAGTGGGCTTGGTGGCGGGCAAATTGATGGAAGAATTTCACCGGCCGGTGGTGATTGTCGCCCTTGGTAAAGAATTTTCCCGCGCTTCCGCCCGCTCGATTGAGGAATTTAATATCGTTAAAGCAGTGCGAGCCTGCGCCGATCTTTTGGGTTCGCATGGCGGCCACCCCCGCGCTGCCGGGTTTACGATTGCCACTAAGAATATTGCCATCATGCGGCGCCGGCTGATTGCCATCGCCGAAAAAAAACTGAAAGGGCGAGACCTCAGCCCCACGTTAAAAATTGATTTGGAAATAGATTTAGAAAGTCTTAATTTAGGACTTTATCGCCGGCTGGCAAACCTGGAGCCATTTGGTGAGGGTAATCCGCAACCGGTGTTTGCTACCCGGCAAGTCAAAATTGTGGACGCCAGAACCGTCGGTGCCGATGGTCGTCATCTTAAGTTAAAAGTTGAAAGTTGTAAGTCAAAAGTTATTTTTGATGCCATCGCCTTTGGTCTCGGCCACCTTTATCCGCAGCTTTCTTCCGGGAAGCTGATTGACATTGCCTACAATTTGGAGCTCAATGAATGGAGTGGTCATCAGAAATTGCAACTAAAAATAAAAGACGTGAAATTTTAATCATGATTTTTAATTTTGAAGAACTGCTGGTTAAGATAAAGCGCTATAATTACCAAGCCGATTTTGGTTTGATTAATAAAGCCTATCAATTTGCCTGCCAAGCTCATACTGGGCAAAAAAGACTTTCGGGAGAAAACTTTATTAATCATCCTCTGGCGGTGGCTTCATATTTAGCTGATTGGAAATTAGATTCCGACTCAATTGTCGCCGGGCTTTTACATGATATTGTCGAAGACGCCGGAATTCCTTTGGAAAAAATCGAAAAAGAATTCGGCAAGACCATCGCCATTTTGATTGATGGCGTTACTAAAATAGGAGAAATTAAACTTCGCGAAAATAAGACGGAAGAGTTTGTCGAGAATTTGCGGAAAATGATGGTAGTGACGGCTCGGGATTTACGGGTAGTTTTAATTAAGTTGGCCGATCGTTATCACAACTTGCAGAGCCTCTATGTTTTGCCCAAAGAAAAGCAGATACGGATTGCCCAGGAAACAATTGAAATTTATGCCCCGTTAGCCGAAAGATTAGGAATTGGGGAAATGAAGGGAAGGCTGGAGGATTTAGGTTTTCCCTATCTTTATCCTGAAGAATACCAATGGCTTAAAGAATACGCCGCTGTTTATTATAAAGAAGCCGATAAGCGTTTAAGTGAAGTCAAAAGAAAATTACTTAAAGAATTAGCGAAAGAAGGAATTAGGGCTGAAATTCATACCCGAGCCAAGCACTTTTATAGTTTATACCAAAAACTTTTGCGACCGGAAATCAACAAGGATATTACCAAAATCAATGATTTAGTGGCCTTAAGAATTTTGGTGAATACGGTTGAAGAATGTTATGTTTCTTTGGGAGCCGTTCATAAAGTCTTTAAACCTGTTCCTTCTCTCGGTATTTCTGATTTTATTGCGATGCCCAAACCAAACGGCTATCGTTCGATTCATGCCAAAGTTTTTGGGCCGGAAGGAAAAATTTTTGAGGTTCAAATAAGAACTTATCAAATGCATGAAGAGGCAGAAAACGGCATTGCTGGCCATTGGTATTACGGCCAACAGAAAACGAAGGGAGTTAAAGACAGTCAGGTTGAAAAGGGTTTTTTTGCCCCGACTGAAAAAATGAATTGGGTTAAAGAATTGGTAAAATGGCAAAGTGAAATTACCGATTCGAAAGAATTCGTTGATTCTTTGAAATTTGATGCTTTAAAACACCGCATCTTTGTTTTTTCGCCAAAGGGTGATGTTTTTGATTTGCCGGTCGATGCCACCCCGATCGATTTTGCTTATGCAGTCCATACCGGGATGGGTGATCTTTGCGCAAGCGCAAAAGTGAATGGAAAAATGGTGTCTTTGGATTATAAATTAAAAAGTGGCCAAATCGTGGAAGTAATAACAACTAAATGTCAGAAAAAACCCTCGCGAGATTGGCTAAATTTTGTCATTACTCACACGGCCAAAAAAGAGATTGAGAAAAGCCTCCGCAAGGGGTAAAATTGAGCTAATGGAAAGAACTTTAGCAATTGAAGCGGTCGGGATGGTCGGTAAAAAAGTGCGGCTTAACGGTTGGGTGGCCACCAGACGCGATCACGGCAAATTGGTTTTTGTCGACTTGCGCGACCGTTCTGGTCTTATCCAAATTGTCGGCGGGGAGAATTTAAGCGACCTACGGCCGGAAGACGCGGTGGAGATTAGCGGCTTGGTCAAAAGCCGGCCAGAAAAAATGGTCAATCCCAGGCTTCCCACCGGTAAAGTGGAAATCGAAGCCGCAGAAATCAAAATTTTGGGCAAGGCCAAAGAATTGCCTTTCCCGATCGACGGCGATGGTTTGGATATTAATGAAGAAATCCGGCTGAAATACCGCTACTTAGATCTTCGTCGTTCACGGATGACTAAAAATCTAAAGACCCGTCATCAAGTGATTAAATTTATGCGCGACTGGCTGGATAAAAAAGGATTTACGGAAGTCGAAACGCCGATTATTACCAAGGCCACGCCAGAAGGGGCGCGGGATTTTATTGTTCCTTCGCGGCTCCAGCCGGGCGAATTTTACGCTCTGCCGCAATCGCCCCAGCAATACAAACAGCTTTTAATGGTGGCCGGGCTGGAAAAATATTATCAAATCGCCCGTTGTTTTCGCGATGAAGATCCGCGGGCCGACCGGGCTTATGGTGAATTTACTCAGCTTGACTTGGAAATGTCTTTTACCAGTCAAACAGAAATTCTTGACCTGATCGAAGAACTTTACATCCGGATGGTGGAAACGATTTTCCCACAAAAGAAATTTACCTTCAAGCCGTTTCCGCGCCTGGATTATGACGAGGTTCTTAAAAAGTATGGCACCGATAAACCGGACCTGCGAAAAAACAAAAATGATCCAGACGAATTGGCTTTTTGTTTTGTCGTTAATTTCCCTCTTTTTGAATGGAAAAAGACTGAGAATCGCTGGGATGCCATGCATCATCCTTTCACGGCGCCCAGGATCGAAGATGTTACCGAACTTTTGAAAGGAAAAAATTTAGGTAAATTAAAAGCTTATCAGCACGATTTTGTTCTTAATGGTTTCGAAATTGGCGGAGGCAGCATCCGTATTACCGATCCGAAGATTCAAGAAAAGATTTTTGAAATCATGGGCCACACCAAAGAGCAAATTCAATGTAAATTTGGCCACTTGCTGGAGGCGTTTCAATACGGAGTGCCGCCTCATGGCGGCATCGCCCCCGGCATTGACCGCTTTTTAATGGTGATTCTTAACGAAATCTCCCTAAGAGAGGTGATTGCTTTTCCGATGGATTCCGGTGGTCACACTTCGGTAATGGATGCTCCCTCTGAAGTCGATCCGGGGCAACTAAAAGAATTGGGAATTCAAATAAGTAAAAAGAAAGGGTAATGTATGAAAACGGCCACTAAGAATGTTAAGATTAGGCCGTTATGTCG
>CAZTHI010000006.1:0-30410 GCA_964613135.1 uncultured Gammaproteobacteria bacterium | reverse complement strand
TGTTGGTGGATTTTTGGGCGCCGTGGTGCGGCCCCTGCCAAATGGCCGGACCGATCATTGAGGAATTGTCCCGCCAGCTGGCGGGAAAAATTAAGGTCGGCAAAATCAACATTGACGAGCATCCCCAAACGCCGACAAAATATGGCGTGATGAGCATCCCGACGGTGATTTTGTTCCGCCAGGGAAAAGAAGCGGGTCGCGAAGTGGGCTTTGTAGGCAAGGAAGGTTATCAGAAGCTAATCGGTAACATACAATGTACGACTTGATTATTCTTGGTTTAGGGCCGGCCGGTTTAGCGGCCTCGATTTATGCTTCCCGCTACCGGATTAAACACTTGGCCGTGGGGGAGCTGCCGGGGGGAACACTGACGGTCATTCCCCAGGTGGAAAATTACCCCGGCTTTCAAAAAATCTCCGGCCTGGCGTTGACCAAAAGATTAGTAGATCAGGCCAAATCTCTGGGCGGCGAAATTAAAGTTGCCAGCCTGGCGGCTATCGGTCGGCAAGGGCAGACTTTTCAGGTTAAAACCAAAACCGGCGAGACTTTGACGGCCAAGACACTGATCATGGCGACCGGCATGGAGCGCCGCAAACTGGGGGTGCCCGGTGAGGTAAAATATCTAGGCGCCGGCGTGTCTTATTGCGCCACCTGTGACGCCGCTTTTTTTAAAGGCAAAACCGTGGCGGTGGCGGGCGGCTCCAATGCCGCCGTTATGAGCGTCCTCCACCTGGTCGAGTTTGCTGCCAAGATTTATTTGATTTACCGCGGCGAGGCCTTGCGGGCCGAGCCGATCTGGATTGAACGGGTATTGGCCAACCCCAAGGTGGAAGTGGTTTATCAGACCAATATTGCCGAAATTCTGGGCGACGGTAAGAAAGTTACCGGAGTAAGGCTGGACAAGTCCTACCAGGGTAAAGAACAAATTACTTTAGACGGCATTTTTGTCGAAATTGGCGGGGTACCGGTCATCGCCTTAGCTAAGCCATTGGGAGTAGCCCTGGACGATAAGGGCTTTATTAAGGTGGCGCCTGACATGACCACTAACGTGCCCGGCCTTTTTGCCGCCGGTGATATTGCCAGCGTTTTTGGGGAAATGCAGCAAATTGTGGTGGCGGTAGCCGAAGGCGCTTTAGCGGCGCTTTCGGTTTTTCAGTATTTAAAAGGCCATGTCGAGAAGAATGGTTAAAATTGACGTTTTCTGCTATACTTAGACAATGAGCAATAGAAAATGATCAAAAATACAAAAACAAACCCGCTCGCTGTAAACGTAAAAACTGGTACCGTTATTGGCAGCGTTTATTCTCAATTAGTAGGCGTTACCGTAACAGACGTGGACTTGACTCTGGAGTTTGTTTATGTCAATCCTCGGGCCACGACAGAAGGACAAGTCGTTGCAAGGGTAACTCTTCTTCGCGCGGTGGGGGAAAGGTTGGCCAAGGCGATAGGCGAAACCGTGCTTCAGCATGAAGCCAAAAAGAAGGGAAAAAATTGATATGACATATTTATTACCGGCTGATAATTTCAATGATTATACTTTCAATCAAATGGATCTAGCAGATATTGGACCCATTGTTAAAACTTTGGTATATACAAAACAAAAAAATGACGAACGGGACATATTTTCGTTTATGAAAGATTTTAATTTTCCAGACCTAAAAGTTATCAAAAAATCTCTAACAAAATCAAAACAGTATTCTCAAAAGCAAGTAGCCGAAATATTATCTGGGTTGGGAACGCTTCCAGAGTATAACCGTGTCTAATGTTACAATTTCAAAAAACGCCAAGTCGAAGGCAGAAAAATACCAAATACGGAAAAAGTTCGACAAACAAGTCCGATTTCTTAGAGTAAACCCTCAACATAATTCTCTGAATCTTAAACCGCTTAAGTCTATGTCTGCCAATGGGATATGGGAATTTAGGATAGACAGGCATTATCGGGGCTTGGTCATTAAAAGAGGGACGAATTCTGTAGAAGTTTATGATGTAATAAAGCATCTAAAATAAAAGATTTGCCAGCTTGACAAAGATAATTTTGGGTGCTAAGCTGACTGCATTGTGAAAGTGACGATTGACAAAAACATCTGTATCGGTTGCGGGGCTTGCGTTGCGGTTGCCCCGAAAAGTTTTAAGCTGAAAGCGGGCAAGGCAGAAGTAATAATCGAGCCGCCGAAAGATAAAGAAGAAACGATTCGGGAAGCGGCCGATAGCTGTCCGGTCCAGGCAATAAAAATAACTAATAACTAATAACTGATAACTTATGACAGAAAAAACGAAGAATTTAACTACGCCAGTTTTAGTCGTCCTTTTGGTGGTTGCCGCGTTTTTAGTCGGGACTCTTTGGACCAAAAATCAGGCTTTGGAAAAGGGTCAGGGGGAAGCAGCCAGCCCGACCTCCGGAGCGACCAAAATCGCCCCCTTAACCGTTGATATGTTGAAAAACGCTTTTTCTAAAAGCGTGATTAAATTTGGCGATGCCAAAGGCAAATTATTATTTGTTGAGGTTTCCGATCCCAGCTGTCCTTATTGCCAAATTGCCGCGGGCCAGAATGGCGAATTAAACAAGCAGGCAGGCGATCGCTTCAAACTTGTCAAAGACGGCGGCACTTACGTGGCACCCGTGCCCGAAATCAAAAAACTAGTGGATAGTGGCAAGGCCAGCTTTACTTTTCTATATTTTCCAGGACATGGTAGCGGCGAGATGGGGACAAAAGCGATGTACTGCGCCTTTGAAAAAGGGAAATATTGGGAGGTTCATGATAAATTAATGTCCAGCGAAGGCTATGCCTTGCTTAATAATACCGTCAAAAATGATAAAGCTAAGTCAGGTGAGGTGGCGAACTTTTTGAAAGCCGTTTTTGACCCGGCGGTGATGAAAGATTGTCTTGATAGTGGTAAATATGATTCTCAACTCCAAATTGACCAAGGGTTAGCTTCTGAATTGGGTGTTTCCGGCACGCCAGGTTTTTTCATCAACACTACCAATTTTGCTGGCGCTTATAGCTACAAAGATATGGAGACGGCCGTTACCGGCGCCCTGAAATAATTTTTAGAAGCTGCTTCTGATTGTTGACAAACGCTTCCGATGATATAATTAGCCCGTGAACATTTTTCAGGCTTGGACTTATCGGGCGATCAGCCAGGGTATCTCTGAAGAGACCATTGTTTTGTTAATTCTGCTGCCGTTGGTGGCCAGCATTGTCGCCGCCACCCGCCATCTGGTTGGTTTCCGCGGCTTTGGCATTTTAATTCCTACTGCCCTGAGTGTCGTTTTCGTGGCGATGGGCATTACCAGCGGCCTGTTGATTTTTGTAGCGATTTTGCTGTTGGCAACGGTCGCTCGGGTGAGCTTGCGGCGGCTGCACATCCAATATTTGCCGCGCATGGCCTTGCTCTTGTGGTTTATTTCCCTGGGCGTTTTAGGGATGATTTTTATCTCTACCAGCTTTGGTATCAACCAGGTGATTCCGATTTCCATTTTTCCGATTTTAATTTTGATTTTGCTGGCCGAGGAATTTATCGGCGTCCAAATTGGTAAAAGCTTGCGGGAGGCCACTCAACTAACCATGGAAACCATTGTCATCGCCCTGGTCGGTTGGTTTGTTTTCCGCTTGGTATGGCTCCACCAACTGGCCTTAAATCAACCCCATTGGGCCATTTTGGCGCCGTTGGCGATCAATCTGGTGGTGGGTCGGTACACCGGCTTAAGGTTGCTGGAATACCAAAGATTCAAAAGACTACTTAAATAAATCCCAAACCCAAAGCTTAAATGTCAAATCAAATCCCAAGCCTCAATGACTAAAAAAATTTGGATTTTGAGTTTGAATTGTCATTTAGATTTTGAACTTTGGATTTTTTAATATTATGCTTAACGCTTCTTCCATCTTGGGAATGAATGCCCGCAACCGCCTCTACCTGTCTTTCAATGCCGCTCGGGGCCGGGCGATCGCCGATTCCAAATTACGGACCAAAAAGATCCTGGCCAAGGTTGGTTTGCCGACACCGCAGCTATTGGCGGTTTTCAAAACGCCGGCGGATGTTTATAATTTTGATTGGACCAGCCTGCCGGATAATTTTGTTTTGAAGCCCTGCTCGGGTTTTGGCGGCGGCGGCATCACCATTATCAGAAAGAAAGCCAAGCGGGTGGGGGAATGGCGTTTAATGGACAATGCTCTCATTACTGTCCCTGAGTTGCAATTGCGGGCGTTGGACATTTTGGCCGGCCAGTACAGTCTGCACAATTTGCCGGACCAGGCTTTTATCGAAGAACGGATTAAGATTGCCCGCATTTTTCAAAACTTGGCCTTTCAGGGAACACCCGACGTGCGGGTGATTGTTTTTAATAAGGTGCCGGTGATGGCGATGCTCCGTTTACCTACCGCCGCCTCCGGCGGCAAAGCCAACTTACACCAGGGGGCAATTGGCGCCGGCATCGATTTGGCGATCGGTATGACCACCTGGGGCGTTTGCCAGGGTCAACCGATTAAAAATATACCGGATACCGGAAGACCAATATCTGGCATAAAATTGCCGGTTTGGAACACGATTTTGACTCTGGCGGTGAAGACCCAAGAGGCCATTCCTGACCTGGGTTATGCCGGGGTGGACATCATTTACGACAAAGACCGCGGGCCGATGATTTTGGAATTAAACGCCCGGCCGGGCCTGGAAATCCAAAATGCCAATTTGGTGCCGCTGCGCAAAAGACTGGAAAGAATTGAAGGCCTGGAAGTGCTCAATGCCGAGCACGGGGTGAGAATTGCCAAGGCGTTATTTGCCGGCCGTTTTGCCGATCGCCTGATGGCGGAAGAGGGTATTAAGATTGTCGGCAGTGTGGAGGAAATCAAGGTCCTGGCCGACAATGACGCAAAAGTGCCGGTTTTGGCCAGGGTCGATACCGGGGCGTTCCGCAGCTCAATTGATAAAGAGTTGGCCAAGAAATTGGGCTTGTTGAAAAAGACCAATATTTTGTGGAAGGACCGCTTTGAATACCGCTCGGCCACCGGTCTGCAAAGCCGGCCGGTGATCGGTTTAACTTTTTGGTTGGCCGGCCGCAAGATCAAAACCTCTTTTTCGGTCGCCGACCGGTCGAAAATGAGGCATCAGGCCTTAATCGGCCGCAATGATTTGGCCGGCTTTTTGGTCAGGCCCGATTGAAACAATAAGATGAAAAAGATTTTGTTTTTGGTGGATAAAATCGATCCGAAAAAAGAGGCTTTAGTGGCCGGATTGCAAGGCTATTTGGGCGCAAAAGCACCCATCCATCTGGCCAGATTTACGGAAGTGACGGTTAAAGTGAGCGGCGACGAGATTGAAATCAAGATTGAGGGCAAAGATATCCGCGAGTTTTCTTTGGTTTATTTCCGGCGGGCAGGCAACGATTATTTTACTCTGGCGGCGACGCTGGGCATTTGTCTGCAGTCTTTGAAGGTTCCTTTTTTTGATCACGCCTTTGTCAAAATCGGGCCGGCCGGCAATAAGTTGACCTCACTGGTGCGTCTGGCTTTAGCCGAATTGCCGATGATTCCCTTGTTCTTTTGTTGGCGGACCAAAATTTTGGCTAACGCCGATTTGATTATTAGCCAATTCGGACTGCCGTTGATCGCCAAAGAGATTAACTCTCACCGGGGTAAGGGTATCTTTTTAATCAAAGGCAAGGCCGATTTTGACCGGGTTTTGGCCACCGACCCCCAAAGCCAGTTTTTATTTCAAAAGTTTCTGACGACTAAAAAAGAATATCGTTTGCTGGTGTTGGGGGAGAAAGTGGCGGTTTGGGAAAGAAAAATTCCCACCGCGCCCGGCGAGTTCCGCAGCAATGTCGCCCTGGGAGCCAGAGAGGAATTTTTGGCGATTAAAGATTTGCCGGCGCCGATGGCGGCGATCGCGGTGGCGGCGGCCAAGGCCTTGGATTATCAGATTGCGGGTGTTGATATTCTGGTCGATCAGCAGGAAAAACTTTGGCTTTTGGAGGCCAATCGCGGGCCGGGTCTTACCTATGACGATCCGGCTTCGCCGGAGGTGAAGGAACTGGCCGCCTTTTTTGCCCGGCAATTAGCTATTAACCATGAAATTTAAATTTGGCCTTTGCTTTTCCCGCCCGCTTGCAGGCAACCAACCTTTATCTCATCTTGATCTGAAATTGCCGACTTACCTGCGCTTCCTGGAGTTATGCCGGCAGAAAGACTGGTCCGTTTATATTTTGACCAGAAAAACTTATCAAGGAAGCGGCCGTTTTGCCGGCGCCTGGCTTTACGACCAAGGGAAATTCAGCTTGACTAACGAGCCGGTCGATATCGACTTGGTTTATGATCTGACCGGCGGTCTTGATTTTCCACCCGAGCAGACCGGCCGGATGGTGGCCGTTAACCGCCGCGATTTTAAAGTCCTGGCAGCCGATAAATACCAAACTTATTTGGCGATCGGCCGGTTCATGCCCAAGACTTTTTGGGTGGGCGAAAAAGCTAACCTGCCGGCTATTTTGCCCAAAATTACCACCGATTGGGTAGTTTTGAAACCAACCGATGGTCTGAAGGGTATCGGCATTTATGTTGGTCCAAAAGCGGGGGCGCCGGCTTTTGAATTTGCCCAAAATTTTCCGCGCTACGTGGCTCAGGAATTTTTGGATACCGGCGCCGGCATCCCCGGCTTGGTAACGGGCAAACATGATTTGCGGGTGGTGATTACCAACGGGCGAGTGGTCTGGTGCCACGTACGGACACCGGCACGGGGGGAATTTACCGCCAATGTGGCCCGAGGTGGGACGATTAGGGAAATAGATTATCAAAAGCAGGTACCGGAGACGGTTAAAAAGATTGTGGCGAAGATTGCCCCTATTTTTTACCGGCAATATGATAATCCGGTTTTCAGTTTGGATTTTGGTATGAGCCCGGACGGACCCCGGATTTTTGAAATTAACGATCGCATGGGCTTTCCTCGCTGGGAAATGAAAAACCGCGATACCTTTTTAAACGCTTTAATCGAAAATTTTGAGATGAAGCTGGGGCACGGCCTCTAACCTTTCATTGACTATCTCCCTGATTTTTGCTATTATAGGAGTGTTCTTTGACCCGACTAACCTTGCCGTTCGCCTTAGTAGATTTCTACTGCGGCTTACGGAGCGGTTTGGACGGGTCGCAGAGCACAAGCTCTTTGACAATCAGAATGTGGTAGGAAGTTAATTTATTTGAGAGTTTGATCCTAGCTCAGGATGAACGCTGGCGGCGTGCTTTAAGCATGCAAATGGAACGGCCCCGACGCAAGTCGGGACAGTCGTGGACGGGTGAGTAAGGCGTAGGAATCTACCTCGAAGTGGAGAATAGCCCCGCGAAAGTGGGAGTAATTCTGCATGTATCCGCAAGGAAAAAGGGCGTAACTGCTCGCTTCGAAATGGGCCTACGTCCCATCAGCTTGTTGGTAGGGTAATGGCCTACCAAGGCTATGACGGGTAGGGGCGCTGAGAGGCTGGACCCCCACAATAGCACTGAGACACGGGCTATACACCTACGGGTGGCAGCAACTGGGAATCGTGCGCAATGGACGAAAGTCTGACGCCGCGACGCCGCGTGCGGGATGAAGGTCTTCGGATCTTAAACCGCTCAATTCCTGTTAATCGACGGGAAGGATGAAGGGCCTGCAAACTACGTGCCAGAAGCATCGGTAAAACGTAGGGCTCGAGCGTTATCCGGATTTATTGGGCGTAAAGAGTTCGTAGGTGGTAAGAAAAGTCACTGGTTAAAGCCTTTGGCTCAACCAAAGAAATGCTGGTGAAACTTTTTTACTGGAAGACTGAAGGGGATGCTGGAATTCCGCATGTAGAGGTGAAATTCGTTGATATGCGGAAGAACACTAAGGGCGAAGGCAAGCATCTGGGCAGTTCTTAACACTGATGAACGAAAGTTAGGGGAGCGAAAGGGATTAGAGACCCCTGTAGTCCTAACCGTAAACAATGTCCGCTAGCGGCTGTCGCCTTCGGCGACGGTCGCGTAAGCAAATGCGTTAAGCGGACCGCCTGGGGAGTACGGCCGCAAGGCTAAAACTCAAAGGAATTGACGGGGACCTGCACAACCAGTGGAGCATGTGGTTTAATTCGACTCAAAGCGAAGGACCTTACCTAGGTTTGACATGTCGAAGTTCTATTCCGATGAAAGTCGGGAAATTCGCAAGAAGATCGACACAGCTGCTGCATGGCTGTCGTCAGCTCGTGCCGTGGGGTGTTCCCTTAAGTGGGATAACGAGCGCAACCCCCATCCAATGTTGAATATTCATTGGAAACTGCTCTGATTTTATCAGGGAGGAAGATGGGGATGATGTCAAGTCAGCACGGTGCTTATATCTAGGGCCACACACATCCTACAATGGCGAAAAACAATGGGTTGCCACTCCGCAAGGGGGAGCTAATCCCGGAAATTTCGCCTCAGTTCAGATTGTCGGCTGAAACCCGCCGACATGAAGTTGGAATTGGTAGTAATCGCGGATCAGCAGGCCGCGGTGAATACGTTCTCAGGTCTTGTACAAAAGCAAATTGCGCCTATCGATAATAGTTTCCATCCCGACGTTACGTCGGGAAGGAGAAGGTAATTCTCCTAAGAGAAATGGCATCCTTCGACAGCGATGTTGGAGCGAAAAGGGCCAAAGTATCATTTTTTAGCTCGAGTTTGAGACGGTTCCGCATTTTTACGACCGTTCGTACAAAACGGGAAGTGATTTACCATTATAAATACGGAATATTTGGAACCGAGATAGGGAAAGGGAAATTATTATTACATAGGGAGATCTGGTATTGACTTTGGTGGATCAGATTGGTACGCTGGAGTAGTTGTCGGTGTGAACTAACAACGATTAGATATCAGAAGTCTGCAGAGGGCATAGTAGTCTCGGCGTTATGCCGGACGAAGGCCCGAACCTATCCAAATGAGCGCCTACAAAATAATCAGTCCTTGGTATATCGTTGGTTTTACTGAAGGAGAGGGTTGTTTTGCGATTAATATTGCTCGTCATAAAACAAAGAAGGCAAAAAGAGATGCTAATCTTTGTTTTGAAATCGAGTTGCGCGGCGACGATCGGCCAATCTTAGAGATTATTCAAAAGAGGCTAGCCTGTGGCATAATTGTTAATCTCAACTATGAAAGATATGGCTGGAAGCCGCACGTAAAATTTACTGTTAGGAAGCAAAGCGATATCTTCTTCAAGATAATTCCTTTTTTTAAACAGTTTCCGCTTAAAGGGAAGAAGGGGAAAGATTTTCTCCTTTTTTGCCAAGCGGCGGCAATTTTTAGGAAAAGAGAACACTTAACCGAGAAAGGGATTGAGAGATTGGAAAAAATCAGGGAGTTTATGAATGAGCGTAGGCCAATGTTTGGATAGGCGTCCGCTAGGGTGCGGGAAAACCGCGTGCCCAGTGGGGAGAGATAGTCCCGCGAGGTGGGGCTAATCTCAGAACACCGCCCGTCAGACCAGCAAAGTCGGGGGTAGCCGCATGCCGGCGTTCGTCGGCACAAGCTAAACTCGGCGATGAGGGTCAAGTCGTAAATTTTTTGCGACTCCCGATGGCAACATTGGGAAAAAATTCAGCTGTATCGGTGAAACCTAAATGGCGAGTATAATCAAACCAGATGGTAATACCGAGGGAACCCTTCGACAGGGCTCAGGGCCATGGCCACGAGCGAAGTCGAGTGGGACTCCGTAGAGACTACACGCTGACGCCACAAGTAACGAAAGCCTATCTGCTTGGCATTTTACATGACGCGACCGAAAGGAAAACGACTTATCGAGTCGCCACCAAAAGCCTTGCCCTTGGCAAAGTTTTCTTAAGGGAACGGAGATAAAATCTAAGCAAGATAAGATCGACTATATTCGAGGCTACTTTGATGCGGAAGGCGGCATCGCCAAAAGCAACAAAGTTAATTTTTACCTTTATTTGGCTCAGAAAAATAAAACTGATCTTTTAGAGGTGAAAAGATATCTTGAGGAGTTGGGAATTGTTTGCGGAAAGACGCATAACCCCAGCCAAAAGATAGACTCGGATTATTGGCGATTTTTTATCAGGGCAAAGTCATATCGGGATTTTGCCAGGATGATTTTTTCGAATCATCCCGAAAAGCAGCGTTATTTGCGGATGAAGATATAGTCCATGCCCCACGAAAGTCGGGGAACAAACATGAACAAGGTATCCGTTCTGGAAGGAGCGGATGGATCACCTCCTTTCTGGAGAGTGAAGCGCCACGGCGGCGCTTAATAAAAAACAAACCCGAGATTTTGTCAATTTTGCTCGCTAACTAAAATTTACCTCTCCTGCCACATTCTGGTCGTCAAGCTCAGCTTGACTTAAACCCCGCTCAGCGGGGTCGTCAAAAATAAGCCCCGCATTGCGGGGCTTTTGGTTTTTTGGTAGAATTAGTCTACTTTGGGCTGCTGGTTCAGCGGTAGAACGTCGTCCTGATAAGACGAAAATGCATGGTCCGACTCCATGGCAGCCCACCCCCATTCGAGCCGCTTGACTTTCGGAATTTAATCTGGTATACTACCATTACTTCTGATTGAGGGAATGAATCTGCTTAATTTTGAAGGCATTGGGAGAGAATAGATAAAGACACTCCATACATGTTTCTTTTTTTGATTCGTGTCTTTTTTCCTTTCGCAAGTAATTCTTATTTAGGCAGTTTCATTGCGAAGCAACAAGCTTGCTTATTCCCTTAATTTGTTTCCAGGTTGATTTAGTGGTTTACAATAGGCCTATGTTAGCAGAACGACGGTTAATGATACCAGAGCACCCAGCGGCACCTTTTGAAATTAACTTAAGAAATGTTTGGCGAAGTGGCAAAAATTACCAACAAAGATTAACGGTTATTGAGAGAATGGGGTTTGACCGCTATGACGCCATTGCAGTTTTAGCAGCTTGCAAATGGGCCGCTACTCTATGCCCCATTGAGCGGTTTAAGCAATTATTATTTGACCGGACTGACCAAGTGACCTGGGGTAGGGCATTGGCCACTTTTAGTGATGGCGACCTTTTAGTTTTTTGCCCGTTTTTTTCGTTGGAGTCAGCGGAAGGAGAAGGGTTCTTACTTCCGAGTTTTACCGTGGCAAAGAAAGCAGGACAGATTGATGTCCAGATGGGGCATTATTGTGGCGGGAATCGGAAGGGGGAACCCGTTTTTGGCTCAAGAGTTAATTTGGTGACACTTAGCGCATCCTGGGAATTGCCGCCGGTTGAAGGAGATGACTTTTTTTCGCTTCCTTTAAAAGTAAATCGGCTTTTCAGAACAGGTTCTTTATTGGCCCGAAGAAGAGCGCCTGCAACGAGAGGGAATGCGCCGACCTTTGAGGGAACAATGACAATCCCGCGATGCTGGCTTCCGAGTACTTTTTAAAAGTAATTTACTCCCGGTTGAGTTGGCCGAGGCTTTTGCGGACGGAAGCGGCGATGACCCTTTGCGCGACGATGACATCGTGTTTGGCTTGGGTGCTAAGGGGCAATTTAGTGATTTGTTTGAAAGTAAACCAGCCAAAAGTGACGCCTTTTTTGGCCGGAAAATTTTTGGCGGTTTTGAGCGGAGCGTAGATAATTTGCCGGTCTTTATGAATTTCACTGCAATAATAAGAATAGGCGGGATAAATGACCTTGAGATTGAGTTTTAGGCCCAGTATTTTGGCAATAATCCGCTTGAAAGTGGCTTGCGGTGATTCTTGGCCGATTGAGGCGCCTTCGAATAAGGCCCAGAGCGAGGGTTTGGGAGCAGTGATTGGTTGTTGCAAGAGAATTTGCTGGCTGGCAGGGTGATAAAGAAATCCGCTTGCGTAAAAACAAGCTTGTTTATGCATCTGCCCAATTATACCACGATTTGACAAAGAATATTTTCAGGGATTAAAATAAGATTATGTCAGAAGGAAAAAAGATTGATCTGCCGGTTTGGGATGCGGAAGGAAGAACGGCCGCCGCGGCCGATCGACGGGCAGAAACAACAGCGATGTCTAGGGGTGTGGCGATACTCGAGGCTAAGACTGAAGTGATGGCGGCTGCTAAAACTGATGTGCCACCGAAGGTTGAACCGCGCCGCGGCGTGGTAGTTGGAGCAGTGGGGCCAGGGAGATCGAGACACCTTATCGCGACGGACAGAATAAGATAAGGGCAAATCATAAAAAGACTTCTTGACATTAACCGGGCAGTTAGTTTATAATACCCTCAGTCAACAAGGAGACAGCCAAATCTTATTTATGAGAAGTCAGCAACTAATCTTAACTTTGCCCAAGGCCGTTTTGCGTCCTGATTAGTTCGACTTTTCTAGCACTTTTAAAAGGCTGGCTCCGCCAGCCTTTTTTGGTTGGGAAAGCGGGCTGATAGCTCAGCTGGTAGAGCATCGCATTTGCAATGCGGAGGTCGCCGGTTCGAGTCCGGCTCAGTCCACACTCCGTCCCGCTGAGCGGGACTACGCAGTGGCACAGCCACCAGGAGTGTGTCAGTTAGCTCTTAGCGTCTAATTAAATTACTAAACGCTAGCAGCTAGCTAACTAAACGGCTAGATTAGCTCTTTGACAATTTAACAGTTTGAAAATTGAGAGAATTGTCTTTTTGTTAAATAAAGCAGACAATGGATGCCTTGGTTTGTTAGACCGAAGAAGGACGCCGCCGCCGGCGATATCATCGGGGAGATGGCAAGCAATCTGCGATCCGATGGTTTCCGAATGGAGTAATCCCGCCCGAGTAATCGGGATGATCCCGCCGCAAGGCGAGGAGGGGCACCCGGAGAACTGAAACATCTAAGTATCCGGAGGAAAAGAAACGATTCCGTGAGTAGCGGCGAGTGAAAGCGGAGTAGCTTAAACCCCGATCGCAAGATCGTGGGTGTTGTAGGACGTCAACGTGGGAGTATGGCGGGTAGTCGAAGTGCCCGGAATTGGCACGCCAAAGGAAGTGAAAGCCTTGTAGACGAAACCCAAAGTACCTCTAGACGTTCCTGAGTACCACGGAAGATCAACTTCAGTGGGAATCCACCTCGACCACGAGGTAAAGCTAAATATCTAACAGGACCGAAAGTGAACTAGTACCGTGAGGGAAAGGTGAAAAGTCCCCATTAGAGGGAGTGAAATAGAACCTGAAATTGTTTGCTAACAAGCAGAGAGAGTTCCGGCGCAAGCCGTGAATGATCTCGTGCCTATTGAAGAATGAACCGGCGAGTTGCCATTGATTGCTAGTCTACGCCACTTCGTGGCTGAGGCGCAGGGAAACCAAGTCCTAACAGGGCGTCAGCAGTTAGTGACAGACCCGAAACCGAGCGAGCTAACCATGGGCAGGGTGAAGTTCCACGAAGGTGGGAATGAGGCCCGAACCCGTTGCTGGTACAAGAGCATGGGATGACTTGTGGTTAGAGGTAATATGCCTAACGAGCCCGGAGATAGCTGGTTCTCCCCGAAATATATATTGGTATAGCCCCCGCCAGATTTTTGCGCCGGGGTAGAGCACTCGATGGTTCCGCAAGCGTAAGTGAACGGAATCAACGAAACTCCGAATACGGCGGCAAATTTAGGCGAGGAGTCAGTCATGTCGGGCTAAGCTGATGTGACGAAAGGGAAACAGCCCAGACTTTCATCTAAGGTCTTTAAATTTTCCCGACGTAAAGTCGGGATCCCGGCACCGCAAGGTCGTCGGGACGTCTAAGTGTCAAAGGAAGTAGGAATGCTTAAACACCCAGGAGGTTGGCTCAGAAGCAGCCATCCTTTAAAGAAAGCGTAACAGCTCACTGGACGAGTGTTCTTGCGCCTAAAATTTATCGAGGCTAAGACGAGTACCGAAGATAGAGATTCCCGATTTATCGGGAGTGGTAGGGGAGCGTTCCGACAGCAGTGAAGATGAATCGTAAGGTTTATTGGAGCTGTCGGAAGTGAGAATGCCGGTATGAGTAGCGTAAGCCCCGTGAGAATCGGGGCCGCCGAATGTCCAAGGTTTCCTCAGCAATGTTTATCATCTGAGGGTTAGTCGACCCTAACCTGAGGCCCGTTTAATGGGCGTAGGGGATGGATGACGGGTTTATATTCCCGTACTCTGGTAGTTTCGTCATCACTTGGGGCATGACGAGGCTGGATAACTTAAGCGTTCGTATGATTGGGCGCTTAAGCCGTGAAACAGTCCCGATTGGAAAATCCGTCGGGGCGACGTTGAGCGGCGATGGGGATCCCGACGTTACGTCGGGAAACTTAAGTGATTTCAGCTTCCGAGAAAAATGTCGCAAGGAGAAACTAGCGGATCCGTACCGAAAACCGACACTGGTGGACTAGAGCAAGAATTCTAAGGCGATCGGGAGAAGGAAGTTTAAGGAACTCGGCAAAAAAGCTGGACGTAAGCTATGCAAGATGTCCTGTCCCGTTTAATAGCGGGATTACAACAACTGAGTGCTTGTCGACTGTTTATCTAAAACACAGGTCCCTGCAAAAGCGCAAGCTGAAGTATAGGGGCTGAAACCTGCCCAACGTCGGAAGGTTAAAGAGCGGAGTTCACGCTCCAACCTGAAGCCCCGACGAGTGGCCGCAGTAACTATAGGAACACAGTCTGTAGTTGTAAAACCTAGCTAAATGCTGGAAAATCCGTCCGTTACGAACGGTTGAAGTATCTGGCGCTACCGTGTATAATGGTAACAATGCGACCAGTGCGGACAATCAGCAGGAAAGATTTTGACCGGGAAAAACAAGGATGGTTCCTCGCGGGATTTGTCGAGGGAGAAGGAAGTTTCAATGTTTCTTTACGAAAGAAGACTGATTATAAACTTGGATGGCAAGTAGTGATGAGTTTTAATGTCTCGCAAAAAACAAGAGAAGTATTAGAACTCTTAAAAAAAGAATTGGGGTGTGGCATTATTAAAGTAAGGAAATTTGATGGTCTTCATTCCCTTGATATAACTAATCCTGGAGAAGTCATCTATAAAGTGATACCTTATTTTCGGAAGTTTTCCTTATTTTCTAAAGAGAAAAGAAAAAATTTCGAGATTTTCTGTCGGATTGCCAATTTAATGGCAATCAGAGAACATAGAACAATCTCGGGATTAAAGAAAATCTTAATCTTAAGGGAAAAATTGAATATAGGGAAAGGAAGAAAACGAAAATATCAGTATTGCGACGTTTTTCCGGCCAAAAAATCCTCAGAGACTATACGCTAGGGTCCGGTTTACACCGTGACATGATATAGTCCGACCTCATGGGCAACCATGAGAAACGTAACCAATCGTTTTGATAACAAGGTGAACTGTGATATTGTAGCGAAGTTCCTCGACAGGGGACATCCCGCCGTAAGGCGGGAACGAAAACTTGGCTATATGCTGGAACATCTGAGTATCTAGCATTACCCGACAAAGTATGTTAATATAGAGTCGGGTGAAAAAATGACTAGTGCAGACAATCAGCAGGAAACGTCGGCAAATCTTTTCTATTACACTGGTTTTTGTGTTGGCGAGTTTTCCTGTTCAATTTTGCGACTTTCAAATCGAAGAAGTAAAACTGGAGGTGTTTATTATACTCCGGATATTACCATCAGCAATGCCGAATTATCTCTTTTAAAAGAAATAAATTCGGTTGTTGCCGGTAACCTGGGAGTAATTACATCTATCAAGGGAGGTTATAATCTTTCGGTTCGCGGAAAGAATAAAGTAAAGAAAATACTAAGTTTTTTTACTGAATATCCACCGATTGCCGGAGATTTAGCCCAGAGCAGATTATTGATAATTCACCAAGCTCTTTCGATACTTGAAAAGCAAAAAAGTTTCAGGAGAACTATCAAGACACAAAAACGACTGGAAAAATGCCGAGAATTACTGAAAAGACTTAAAGAGACAGCCAATCCCTTAAAAGCATTTCCCCAAAAGATCTTTTCCAAAAATGCCATTGGCTATTTTTTAGCTGGCATTTTAGATGCGGAAGGATCAGTGGGAATCAAAAAAAGTGGTTCCAGATTTCAACCCTTTGTGGCGGTAGCCATGAAGGATAAAAAAATTGTGGAGCTGTTTAAGGATTTCTTGGGAGTAGGCCATATTCATGGCCGGCCTAAGGAAAAAATTTATCACTACGAAATTGGTAGTAGGGAGGCTGTTTTGAAAAGTTTGAAAGTATTCTTGGAAGATTATCCGGTTAAGCTTTCTAAAATGAGAAAGCGATCAAATGATTTGCGACGGATCCTCAACGACTATACGCCAAGATCCTCCCGCCAGCTGGCGGGGGGAAAATGATATAGTCTGAACTCCGATGCGAGTCGGAGAGCTAGGCAGAAATGTCCTGGCCATCCCGCCTCTCAGCCGTAAGGCAGTGAGGGCGGGGAAGTAACAAAATTGTGTCGTGTGAGTTACGACCCGCATGAAAGGACCAACGAGCAAGCAACTGTCTTAAACTTTCACCCGGCGAAATTGAAGTGGCTGTGAAGATGCGGCCTACTTACTGCAGGACAAAAAGACCCCGTGGAGCTTTACTATAGCCTGGCATTGAATTGTATTTGTTGACTGTTGAGCGTAGGAGGGAGTCTCGGCGCAAGCCGGACGACGATGAAACACCTCTCTTTGATGAATTCAATTCTTACTTAGGGCGCCTGAAGACGGCGACAGGGAAAGTGTCTGGTGGGTAGTTTGACTGGGGAGGTCGCCTCGGAAAGAATAACCGCGGCGTACAAAGGTTGGCTTGGGCCGGATGGAAATCGGCCTGGACGTGCAAAGGCGTAAGCCAGCTTGATAGTGAGAGTGGCAACTCGAACTAGTGCGAAAGCAGGTCTTAGTGATCCCCCGATTTCTCGTGGGAGAGTCGGGGCTTAACGGATAAAAGCTACCCCGGGGATAACAGCGTGGTGCCGCCTGAGCGTCCATAGCGACGGCGGAGTTCGCGACCTCGATCAACCTAAACGAATGTCGAGGATAAATTCGGCTTATAACGGTGGATGCCAAAATCTGAACACTTTTGGTAAATACCGTGGGAAGTCTCGATGTAACATCGGGACCCCGTAGAGACTGAAGGTCCGCCAGTTGGCGGACTGGAGATAGAATTCGGATTCTATCAGACGCCGATAAGACAAATTGTCGAAAGATATAGTCCATACCACTAGTAATAGTTTGGAATTTATGGTCGGCTCAACACATCCTGGGGCTGAATAAGGTCCCAAGGGTCGGTCTGTTCGCCCGTTAAAGTGTTACGCGAGCTGGGTTCAGAACGTCGTAAGACAGTAGAATTATTAGGCCTTGCTGTCTATAAATCTGGCTATATGCTGGAAACGCCAAGTATCTTCAACTACTTGACCGGAAAGGCAGATAGAGTTAAAATATCTCTATGTCAGCCTCAAGTTCAAGTGACAATGTTCGAAGTGTGGCCAATCAGCAGGTAAGCGAAAGGATTTCCGACGAATATCTATCGGGATTTGTCGAAGGGGAAGGGTGTTTTTATATCGGCTTTAGCAAACGGCAAGATCTGCCACTTAAATGGCAAGTCATTACCGAGTTTCGCCTAAGCCAAAATCCAGGAGGAAAAAATATCCTGGAGACATTTCAAAAACGCTTGAATTGCGGTATTTTGAAGCTTAATCACCCTAAAAACCCTCATGACAAATCATGGGTTTTGGTAGTTAGAGAGAGGACGGATTTAAAAGAGAAGATTATTCCCTTTTTTAAAAAGCATCCGTTGTATTCTCAAAAATGGCAAGAATTTCTAGTTTTTGCCAAAGTACTGGAAATGATTGAGAGAAAGATACATTTAAACCAAGGGGGTTTTTCTCAAATCGTTAAAGCAGTTTTTGATCTACCAAGAACTACTCATAAAAGATATTCTAAAGAAGAGTTAATTTCCTTTTGAAACCTCAGAGACTATATGCCGGAGTACAAGCAGTTTACATGCTTGTACAAGATATAGTCCGAACTGCATGGCGACATGCAGAATTTAGCAGAAATGCTAAATCTCTTTACAAGAGTAACATTGTTTGTCGGCCTCTATCCGCAGTGAGCGATGAATACCAGAGGGACGTCGTCCACAGTACGAGAGGACCTGGATGAGTCAATCCCTGGCGTGCCAGTTGTCCCATCAGGGGCATTGCTGGGTAACCACATTGACACGGGATAACCGCTGAAAGCATCTAAGCGGGAAGCCTATCCCAAGATTAGGTATTTTATGATCCCTAGTAGACTACTAGGTTGATAGGCTGGAGGTGGAAGCGCCGCAAGGCGTTAAGCTAACCAGTACTAATGATCTACCAACAAAAAGACAGTTCTTTCAGTTTTCAAAGTTGTTAGTTGTAAGTTAAAAGTTGATTGCCCTGGTGATTTGAGCGTCGTGGTACCACCTGATCCCATTCCGAACTCAGCAGTGAAACGCGACAGCGGGGACAATAGTTGCGCCGCAAGGCGCTGCGAAGATACCTCATTGCCGGGGCATTTTTAATTGGAAAATTTTCTTGACAAAGAGTTTTAGTAAAGTTATATTGGGATTAGTGGAAAAATTGAATCCGGCGCAGCTTAAGTCACTTTCCGAGTTTGCCAACACTGTTGCTGCCGCCTGGTTTACCGCTGGAGTCATTTCTCCATTTTTTACTAAGCCGAAATCATTTTTTTTTGCGGCCATTGTCACCAGTTTGTTTTTGATTGCGATGTATTTTATGTTCAAAAAAAAGAAATGATTAATCCTTTGGCAATCATCGCCATTGTTTTAGCCCTGGTTGCTCTATATTTAGGGTATTCCTTCAATCGTCATTAAGGCCTTAGAAGGATTCTGCGAAAATACCTCATTGCCGAGACTTTTTGCTAAAAAGGTCGAGGCAACAAGGTTCTGCCGCAGGCAGGTTCTTATTGCGTCAGAGCAACAAGCTTTGCTTATTGCGTCAGCAACAAGCTTTGCTTATTGCGTCAGCAACAAGCTTTGCTTATTGCGTCAGCAACAAGCTTTGCTTATTGCCAGGGCATTTTTAATTGATTTTTTTCAGGGCATGTGATAGGATTTAAGCCATGAGCGGAGAACCAAACATTTCTGAAACCACTCCCGGGTCGGCAGAAAATCTAGTCACCAATCTTTCTTCCGAAGCGAGGGCTGATATTGGGCGGGAGCTCGAGCGAGTCTTTTCCTCCGGTACCAGTCGCGTTGAGGAGATTAACGGAAGGGCGACGAGGTTTTCTGATTATCAGAGGACTGACGTTGTCAACCCGGTGAACCATTTTGAATATGGTCAAGCGGGTGCGGCGGCAGGGATTGTTACCGAAACGGTTGACCGCCAAACTCAAAAAATTGCCGAGGGCCAAGGTAATTTAGCCACTTCTTGGAAAGAGAGTCAGCCAGCCATCCGTCGGCAATTTGGAGCTCTTTTAGCTGATAATCTTGCTCGGGAAGGATTTACCGAGGCTTATGATGAAACACGCCGGGCTACCAGTAGAGTTGGAGATCAACTGCGTGACTTACTTCCGGATTTGCAAGGAGCCGGCCAGGCGATCGCCGGTTCGCTTTCCGAAGGCCTGGGCCATCTTGGCCGGTTTAATCCGGAGGCGCCCGAACTTAAAAACCAGGCGGAGGCCATAAGAAGCTTAAAGCGGATTTTAATTTCTCTGCGCGATGATTACGATTCCCAAAGGGCGACGGCCGAAAGGTTTTCCAGAGAAGATCGGGAAGCGGTTGGTGGTTTGATCGCCTCTTTAAACGGCGTGCTGGAGAGAATTCGCGGCGCCAGGGGATTGTAGAAAGTTGTCAATTGCTTCTTTTTCTGTTAAAATGGCTCTATGAATCTTACGAAAGGCGGTCTAATGTCCGGTGCCAATAAAAACTTCTGTTAAAAAAGCTCCCTTCGGGGTAGCCCCTCGGGGTAAACCCCAAACCATGGAGGAACTGCTCAATCAGACTTCCTATAAATTTCCCGGCTTTAAACGCGGTCAGGTGGTGGAGGCGGTCGTTGTCGAGAAGACCGGCAAGGCGATTTATTTTGACATCGGCGGCAAAAGCGAAGGCGCGGTCATTGATCGGGAAATGAAAGCGGCCCGGGATTTTATCAAGGCTTTGAAAGTCGGCGATAAAGTGACAGCCGTGGTCACTCAGGCGGAAAACGAGAGCGGCCACACCATTTTGTCCCTGAAAAAAGCTTCCCAGGATATTTATTGGCAGAAATTTGAAGAAAGATTAAAGACCGGCGAGGTGATTAAGGTCAAGGGTTTGGAAGTCAATAAAGGCGGTTTGGTGGTGGCGGCCGGCGGTGTAGACGGTTTTATTCCCACCTCCCAGTTCTCGGCGGCTCTTTCCGGAAAAATCAGCGAACTGCCCGGCAAGCAAATCGAGGCCAAGGTCATTGAAGTTGATCGGGCCTCCAATCGGCTGATTTTGTCGGAGAAAGAAGTTTCCGAGGCGGGCAAGATTTTGGAACGCCAGCAGCTTTTGGCCAAAATCAAAGCCGGTGAAGTTTTAGCAGCGGTGATTACCGGCACGATGCCTTTCGGCTTATTCGTGATGGTTAAGGTTCCCCCCAAGTCCGAAGTCGAGGGTTTGGTCCATATTTCCGAAATTTCCTGGGAAAAGGTGGAGGACCCGGCTAGGATTTTTAAGGTGGGCCAGGGTTTTCCGGTTAAGGTTTTGGGCGTAGATAAAACCGGCAAGCTCAATTTGTCGATCAAACAGTTGACGGCCGATCCCTGGGAAAAGATCGAGCAGGATTATCCGGTCGAAACCAGGGTTAAGGGTGAAGTGGTTAGAATCGCACCTTTCGGCGCTTTTGTCCGTTTAAAACCGGGCATCGAAGCTTTGATCCATACTTCCAAGATTCCGGCCGGCAAGACTTTCAAAGTCGGGGAGAAAGTGGACTGCTTTATTGAATCGGTCGATAAAGCGGAAAGAAAAATGAGTTTGGGCATGGTCTTGACTTCCAAGCCGGTCGGGTATAAATAAAAACTCCAAAATAACTAAAGTATCCCTAATCCCCTAAAGATAAATTGTTTGATTAAGGTTTGGTAGGGCATATCCATTTTATTGGCTTTCACTTTTACCCGATCAAGAACCGATTCGGGAATCCGAATGGTGATTGGTTTGGAGGAAAGTTTAAGATTGGGGAAGGCCCAGCGCTCCATTTGGCCAAAGTCGACATATTCTGTCGCGTCAACTTTTTGCCAGAATGTTCTTTCATCTTTTTCCGACTTAAATGTGGGTATTTCTTTTAGCTTTTTCATACTTTTCTACCTCCTTTCGGTGCATTTTTCTCGCAGAGATAATCCTCGCCTTATGATTGCGAATTGTAAAAACGACGAATAAGTTTTTCCGTTCAAAAGTCCTTCCTAAAGCGATAAACCTTTCTTCCTCCAAAGAATGCTTGATATCCGGAATTACGCCCGACTCTTCATCAAGAAAGACTTCCTCTGCTTCCTTCGGCGTCACTTCGTGTCGGCTGACGCTTTTTTCAACATTGCCCTCGTCCCATTCAAACTCCAAAACCCGAACCCATTTCCTCATGTACATATCTTATATGTATATTATCTGTTTGTCAAGAGGGCTGCCTAGGTTCCGTGATATAATTTTTTCAAATGGCCAGACCGATAAAAAATCCGTTAGTAATTTTTCTTTCTTTGTTAGCGGCTATTTCTTTGTTAGCTAATTTTACTCTTCTTCAGAAAATCAATTCGGGAAGCTTGGTGGCCGAGGTGGTTGACGGCGATACTTTCCAGCTAAAAAGCGGCCAAAGAGTCAGATTGATGGGCGTGGACGCGCCGGAATATGATCGTTGCGCCGGGCCGGAGGCCAAAGACCGCCTAAAAGAATTGATTTTGGGCAAGCAGGTGAGATTGGCCGAGTCGGCGCCGGAGGAGTTTGGCCGTGATTTAGCCTTGGTTTATGTGGGGGACATTTTGGTTAATAAAGTCATGCTGGAAGAGGGTTGGGGCCGGCCTGATTACCGGAAAAACAGCCAGCGCGAGATTCTCACCGCCGCCTATCATCAAGCCCAAAATAACCAAGTTGGTCTGTTTTCTCTTTGTTTTTCGGCCAGTCCGCCCAAAACCGCCTGTAATATTAAAGGTAATATCGATCAGGCGACTTACGCAAAGTTTTACCATCTGCCCGGCTGTCGCCATTACCAGGAAGTTGTTTTGAATTTAGCTTTTGGCGAGCAGTGGTTTTGTTCGGAAAAAGAAGCTCTCGCCGCCGGTTTTAAAAAAGCTGCCGGTTGCCCCTAACCGGCATGATATAATTTTCCTGTCATGCCAAGGTCAAAAACGGTATTCATCTGCCAACAATGCGGGTATGAGGCGCCCAAGTGGTTGGGAAAGTGCCCGAATTGCGGCGAGTGGAACAGCCTGGCCGAAACTCTTGTTTCGGCCAAGTTCAAAGTTCAAAGTTCAAAGTTCAAAGTTACGGCCAAGCCACAAACCCTTTCAGAGATAAAACTGGCCAAACAGCCAAGAATTATCACCGGCATGGCCGAATTTGACCGGGTGTTAGGCGGGGGGATTGTCCCCGGTTCGGTAATCTTGATCGCGGGCGAGCCCGGCATCGGCAAAAGCACGCTACTACTTCAGTTATCGGAAGCAGTAAGTTCAAATATCAAAACTCAAAATTCAAAAGTTCTTTATATTTCTGGAGAAGAATCGCTGGTCCAGATAAAAATCAGGGCTCAACGTTTGGGGGTTAAAAACGAAAAATTAGTTTTTCTAGCGGAGACCGACGCGGACGTCATTGTGGAAGTAATTAATCAGTTATCAGTTGTAAGTTGTAAGTTAGTCATCGTCGACTCGATCCAAACCCTGACTTCGGATGATTTTACCGGCACCGCCGGCTCCATTGGTCAGGTCCGCGAGTGTGCCTCTAAATTACTCAGAATCGCCAAATCACTCGGTATTCCGCTCTTTTTGGTAGGTCATGTAACCAAGGAGGGGGCGATTGCCGGGCCCAAAATCCTGGAGCATCTGGTGGACACGGTCGTTTACATTGAGGGGGAAAGATACGGTGCCGCCCGGCTGTTGCGGGCGACGAAAAACCGCTTCGGGGCGACCGACGAGGTGGGTGTTTTCGAAATGACCGATAAAGGCATGTTTGGCGTGGACAATCCCTCGAAACTTTTTTTGGCCCAGCGCCAAAAAAATGTGCCCGGCTCGGTGGTGGTGGCGACCATGGAAGGCAGCCGGCCGGTGTTGGCGGAAATTCAGGCTTTGGTGGTGCCGACCCAACTGGTGATACCGCGGCGGATCGGCCAGGGGATCGATTTCCATCGGTTACAGGTGACGGTGGCGGTTTTAACCAAGCGGCTGGGCTTGCCGTTGGGCGGTTATGATATTTATGTTAATGCCGCCGGGGGCTTGAGAATCCTTGAGCCGGCGGCCGACTTGGGTATTGCCCTGGCGATTTGGTCGTCTTTTAAAAATGTCGCCGTTGATGCCAAGACGGTCGTTTTGGGCGAGCTGGGCTTGCTGGGGGAGATTAGGGAAGTGACGGGCTCGGCTCAGCGGGCCAAAGAAGCCAGGCGACTCGGCTTTAGCAAAATTATTTCTCCGGAAAATTGCGCCTCCATTACTGCTGCAGCTCACCTCCTTTAAAGATATCCACAACGGCTAAATTTTTGTTAAAAAAGATCAAAATTGAAGCTGTTTTTAGGGGGTTATGATGCTATAGGGCTACGTATTTTAAGGGGTGTTTTTGTTATAGGCTTGACAAGCGGGTTACGGTATGATAAAACCAAAGAAAGTAAAAACAAAGAGCATTACTATCGCTGGTAATTTTTAAGCTCACCACGAGTAGCAATGCTCTTTAGATTTAAAAATTAGCACAGTCTTTTAAACTTGTCAAGAGACAACTCTTTGAGGGGCGGGTGAAATGTTGGGCAGGCGTTTCACCCCCCGCTTAAGGAATTATCGATGAAGCTTATTTGGTCCAAATTTTTCCAAGGCATCTTAATCGGCAGTCTGCCGTTGGTGCTTTTGGTTTTAAACGCGGCTCAACCCCAAAAGGTTGTCGAAACCCGAGCTGTCGATCAAGAAATAACTTGTGACGCCAATGGCGGCGGTATTTCGATAACCAACAATACCGATGAAGCCAAAACGATTAGCTTCAATTGGTTGGCAAAATATTGCGAAACCAACGCCGGTTGTTTTTGCCAGGGTGGGCCAATAGTTGAAAACAACGTTATGATTGGGGCCCACCAAACGATTGGCCGCAGTTTTCTCAACTCCCGGCCAGCTTGTAGCTGGTCTTGGCAGACAGATATTACCGTTACCGATTATTGCCACGATGGTGATCATGGTTGCGGGTCAGAACCTTGTGTCATGCCGACCAACACGCCGGTTCCCACGCCGACCACTCTGATATCTACTCCCACCCTGACGCCAACACCCACGACGCCGGTTTCGACGCCCACTCCGACCACGCCAACATCAACGCCGACGCCAACCACCCCGATATCGACGCCAACGCCAACGCCGACGATGCCTGTTTCTACGCCCACGCCGACCAGCACCAATACCCCTACACCAACCAACACACCCACCCCAACAGGGACGGTTTCGCCGTCGCCGACGCCAACCAACACTCCTACACCAACGAATACGCCTAATCCGACGGCTACCCCAACACCCGGAGAACAGGAAGAACCGCGCTGTTTAGAACTGACCGCCGAAAAATTGGGAGCGATAGCGCCGATGGTGGTTCGTTTCCGGGGTAAAGGCGAAGATCCGGACGGCGATCTGAAAGAATATTATCTGAGTTTTGGCGACGGCCAGGATGTGACCGGCCACGAGAACGACTTGGCTTGGGTGTCCAATAATGTTTGGAAGATCGAAAAGCCCGATTCTAATCAAGACTATTTGGATCATCCCTACAACGCCGGCAGCTGGACGGTGAGCCTGAAGTTTAAAGATAATAACGACCTGTGGTCCGATACCTGCACCACCAGTTTTTCGGTACCGACCGGACCTCAAGTTTTGGGGGCCAGCTTTCCGGAGACCGCGCCCAAGACCGGACCGGCTGACGGCCTCGGCTTGGCCGTTGGTGTGGCAGCGGTTTTAGGGATTGCCCTGAGATTGCTCGCTTTCCTGATTTAAATGAGCCACGACATCGTTATTTTTGAGGCTTCTTACGAGAACAGAAAGCGCCGCACCAAAAAAAGTTTACAGTTTACTTCCAATTTTTTGCTGCTTTTTGTTTTGATTTCAGGCCTTTTTATTTTTGGCCCGATTTTAGCCAAAAATCTGGAGCTGAAGCTGGCGGGCAAAAACCCGGCCTCACAGGTTAAATTCGGCGATTTATTGGGCCAGACCACGCTCGTTAATCTGACGGCGCCGGATCCACAATTTTCCCTTGTCATTCCCAAAATCAATGTCCGGGCCAAAATTGTCGCCAATGTTGATCCGGCTAACACCCGGGAATACCAGGCGGTGTTAAAAGAGAATGTCGCCCACGCCAAAGGCACGGCCTTGCCGGGCATGGACGGCACCGTTTATCTGTTTGGCCATTCCTCGCAATTTCCGAGTGGCGCCATCGACGGGGCGGTTTTTGCCTTGCTGGATAAAGTGGCACCGGGGGATCAGATTATCGTTTATTTTGCCGGCGTGCGTTATGTTTACGCCGTCACCGAGAAAAAGATTTTGGAGGTCAGCGACCTGCAATATTACCATGAAAAAACCAGTGAAGCGCGTTTGATTTTACAGACCTGCTGGCCGCCGGGCACGAGCAAGTGGCAATTGGTCGTTTTCGCTCGGCCGGTTTACCTCTTGACAGATGTATATTTCCCCGATATACTTAATTTGTGAGGATCATTCCCGGGCCGCTTGCTTTTGATTGGGATAAGGGCAATATCGATAAGAATTTCGAACGGCATAACGTAAAAGATCGAGAGGCAGAAGAGCTGTTTCTTAAAAAATTTCTTTATATTTTTGAAGACAAAAAGCATTCTGCCAAAGAAAAGCGCTATGGTGTTTTCGGCCAGACCAATAAAGGGAGGCGGTTATCAGTAGTTTTTACTATAAGAGAGGGAAAGATTAGAATCATTACTGTTCGGGATATGAGCAGAAGGGAAAGGAGGTCGTATGAAAAAATTAAAATCAATGCCAAGGTTTAAAAATGAGGATGAAGAGAGAGATTTTTGGGATACTCACGATCTGACTGATTATTTTGATGTCAGTCGGGCGGAAGAAGTAATTTTTCCTAATCTTAAGCCTTCCACAGAATCAATTTCGTTGAGATTACCTCAATATTTATTGGCGCGGATAAAAGAGCTGGCCAATGCTAAAGACGTGCCCTATCAGTCTTTAATGAAGATTTTTTTGGCGGAAAGAGTCAAGCAAGAATTGAGTTCTACCCCTTGACAAGCAGGCTTTAGTTTAGTTAAAATAAGAAAGATTTGAGATTTCCCCTATAAATGGTAATCACGAAAAAAGTTCCTAGTGTTGACCAGCTCGTTGGCGAACCTACAGCGACTCCGGTTCCACCAGAACCAGTAATACCGCCAGCAGTTCCAGCTGAACCTGTTCCGTCAGGCCCGGTTTTACCGCCGGTGACGCCACAAAACAACGGCTTTGACGGCGTGGTGGACAACCGCATGATTCCCGATGCCGGCGTGCCGACGCGATACATGGAAGGGATTTTGGATTTAGCCAACGAAGGCTATGGCTATCTGCGGCCCCGTTTTGTGCCCTCCGAAAAAGACGTTTATATTTCCGCTTCCCAGATTCGGCGCTTTTATCTGCGGGCGGGCGACATGGTCGGCGGCCAGGTGCGTGAGCCCAAGGAAAAGGAAAGGTATTTCGGCTTGCTGCGGGTGGAAAAAGTGAACGGCCTGCCGATTGAAAAATTAAGCTCCCGGCCTGATTTTGCGGATTTGACCCCGATTTACCCCGACAAACAGATCAAGCTGGCGACCGACAAGGCTGTCCTTTCGACGAGAGTGATTGATTTGATTTCGCCCATTGGTCTGGGGCAGCGGGGTTTGATTGTTTCGCCGCCGAAAGCCGGTAAAACCTGGCTGTTAAAAGACATTGCCAACGGCGTCACCACCAACAATAAGGACTTTCATCTGATCGCGGTTCTGGTGGGCGAGCGGCCGGAAGAAGTCACCGATATTTCCCGCTCGATTAAGGGCGAAGTGATTGCTTCCAATTTTGACGATCCGCCGGAACACCAAACCCGGGTGGCGGAGATTGCCCTGGACCGCGCTAAAAGGCTGGTCGAGATGGGTAAAGACGTGGTGATTTTGCTCGATTCGATTACGCGCTTGGCCCGCGCCTACAACTTGTCGATTCCCACTTCCGGCCGCACCTTGACCGGTGGTTTTGACCCGGCGGCGCTTTTCCCGGCGAAGAAATTTTTGGGCGCGGCCCGCAATATCGAAAACGGCGGCTCGCTCACCATTATCGGCACCTGTTTGATCGAAACCGGCTCCCGCATGGACGACTTGATCTACGAAGAATTTAAGGGTACCGGCAACATGGAGCTTCATTTGACCCGGGCCTTGGCGGAGCGCCGCGTTTATCCGGCCATTGATATTCAAAAGTCAGGGACGCGTCAGGAAGAGTTGCTTTACAGCAAGGAGCTGATGCCCAAGATTGCCACCATGCGCAAAATGCTGGATATGCTCGGCGCGGAAGAGAGAACCGAATTATTTTTGGAAAGACTGGGCAAAACCGCTACCAACGAAGAATTCATCAAAACCCTCAGTCAGGGATAGTCACGGCCATCCCACTACTTGACAAAAATCCTGGATTTTTGTATATTAGTAATTATGATTAAGCGTAAGATTTTGGCGGAATTGGAAAAAGAGCTTCTGTCCGATAAAGTAATTGTTCTCACCGGCATGAGACGGGTGGGAAAAACGACGCTCGTTCGTTACCTTTATGATCAGCTTTCAACGGGCCGTAAACTTTTCTTGGATTTAGAAAATCCCCTAAATCAAGCCTATTTTCAGGAAGTTGATTACGAAAAAATTAAGCTTTATTTTGAACGCTTGGCTGTCGGTAGGGGAGAAAAACTAACTATTTTTTTGGATGAGATCCAAAATGTCAAAAATCTACCCTCAGTTGTTAAATATCTCTACGACCATTATCAGATAAAGTTCGTTTTGACCGGCTCCGCCTCTTTTTATCTAAAGAATCTTTTTTCAGAATCGCTGGCTGGCCGCAAACGAGTGTTTGAGCTGTTCCCTTTGGATTTTGAAGAATTTTTAAGCTATAAGGCCCCCAACCTTAAAAAGCCCAACTTAGACGAGGAAATAACCAAGCCCATTTTTTTACTTTTTGATAAATATTTTTGGGAATATCTGACTTATGGCGGCTTCCCCAGCGTAGTTTTGAAAAATTCTCACGAGGAAAAGATAGCCGAGATCGAAGATATTTTTACTAGCTATTTTCAAAAAGAGATTCAGCTTTTGTCTGATTTTAGAAAAATTGAGGCGATGAGGACAACCGTGCTTCTTTTGCCTTTGCGCGTTGGCAGTAAAATTGACTTGACAAAAATTTCTTCAGAGCTTGGCATCTCTCGGATTACCCTGGTCGAGTATCTTAGTTTTTTGGAGGGGACATATTTTATCAACAGAGTCAGACCGTACAGTCAGAGCCTAGATATTTCACTTCGGGGAATGGCTAAGCTTTACTGGGGCGATAATGGTTTTTTGACCAAAACAGGGACTTTGCCGGCCATTCTTCTAGAAAATCTGGTTTTTAATCTCCTTCGCCAAAAGGGAGAGGTATTTTTTTATCAAAGTAAAGGGGGAGCAGAAATTGATTTTCTGGTTAAGAAAGAGAATCGGCTTTTGGCCTTTGAGGTCAAGTCTCAAGCTCACCCGAGCGATGTTAATAAACTGGAAAAACTTTGTCGAAAGCTAAAACTTTCTAAATTTTTTGTTGTCTCTCAGGGGTTTAAACCAATGCCTCATGTTGTTTATTCCTTTCAGCTGTAAGCGATGTCTCGAATTCCTTAAAATCCTTAGCCAGGGATAGGGACAATAATCTTTTTTCCTCTAGCAATGAAACCCCCCAGGGCAATAACAAAGACACCGATGAGAGGCGAGGCAAGATCTAACATGGCTCTGTTTTCGTCTAGCCCCATCGCCTCAAGCCGCTTGGCGGTTTCTTTATAAAACCTCTCATTTTTCGCTAAAGTGCCATAGGCATTTTGAATTGCCGCAGGTTCAGTTATTTGCGGTATTTGGTTCAAGGCTCCTTCTGCGGATATTTTTTTAAGGCTTCCTGGCCATCCCTCTCTGCACGATGACAGTATTGGTGGCATCTACCAAGCCACCCAGAACAATGGCGCTTCCCGCGACAACGATACTTCTGCCGGCAATTCTCAAAAATTTTCTTCGGGGAGAATCGGTAACTACTGCTTCTGGACGACTCATAGACTAATTGTAACACAATTGTCGGATTGACTTTAGCTTCGAAGAATGCTATTCTGAAAAAACAATGGAGACTTCGCTTGGGCGAGAGCTGTTGCTTTTCTTTCAATCTTTAGGCCGTTACAGCAAAAACAAACTTTTTGGCGCCGGCCATATTTTCGAAACGATAAAATCCTGGCTGGCGGCCAAACTTTATTGGCAACGGGGTCGGCTGGCGCGGCCGTTTATTCACTCGGGCATGGCGCTGTTGGTAGTGGGCGGGATTACTTTAGGCCCCACCTTAGTTTCCGAAACTTTTCCAGGCCTGATTGCTGATCCCTGGCAGGAAGTCACCTCCATCGCTTCCGCTCGCAGTTTGACTCAACTGGAAACTTCAACGCTGGAATCGGTTAAACCAAGAGCGGACAACATTGAATACACCGTGGCAACCGGTGATACCGTTTCTACCATTGCCGAGAAATTCGGCGTCTCAATCGACACCATTCGCTGGGAAAACAAATTAAAGACCGCCACCAGCATTAAACCTGGCCAGGTTTTACGGATTTTACCGACCAGCGGTGTTCTTCACAAGGTGAGCCACGGTGACACCGTTTATTCTTTGGCCGATAAATACCAGGTGGACGCCCAGGCGATTGTTGACTGGCCCTACAACTCGTTTGCCAACGACGAGACTTTTGCTTTGGCGGTGGGCCAAACCCTGATGATTCCGGAAGGCATTATGCCCAAAGAAGTACCAACCGCGCCGCGGACAATGTTTGCCCAAGTGCCGGGCGCCGGCCTGGGAACGGGCCAATTTGTCTGGCCGGTGGGCGGCCGCATTACCCAGTCGTATAGCTGGTATCACAAGGCCATCGATATTGCCGATAAGTCTGGTCCCAATATTGTGGCGGCGGATTCGGGTACGGTGATTGTGGCCGGCTGGCCGTCGCCTTGGGATTACGGTAACCGGATTATGATCGATCACGGCAACGGCCTGGTCACGCTTTATGGCCATCTTTCCCAAATTTATGTGACGGTTGGCCAACGAGTCGAGAAGGGAAGCGTCATCGGCAAGATGGGTTCTACCGGCCGGTCAACCGGTAATCATTTACATTTCGAAATCAGGCATAACGGCAGCGCCGATAACCCC
>CAZTHI010000005.1:0-32839 GCA_964613135.1 uncultured Gammaproteobacteria bacterium | reverse complement strand
GCTGTTAATAAGCATTGAAATTTGAGGATTATCGCCTTGCTTTAATTCTTTAAATAGCCTGTCTGTTGAAGGTGTCCACTCCCAAGTATCTTCAAAGGCGTGGATTTGTGCTGAGCTGTCAACCATTCCCTCTTTGAAGAGGACATTATAATTTCTGTTTGAGTTGAATGGGGGATCGAGGTAGATAAGGTCAAAAAAACTATCTGGAACCTTTCCTTCTAGAACCTCTAAATTATCTCCGAAGAAGAGGGTTCTATTCTTAATACTCATATTAATATTTAAGCTACCTACAGTCCCAATATAGCACAATCAATTATAAGAAAGCTACAAGGGGAAGCTGGTCTAGCAGTCCCATTTAGCTTAATTTGGGGTATATGGATACAATATCTGCTACCCATAAGCGATTTGGACAGAGAATAAAGGAATTAAGGAAGCGTTTGGGCCTGACTCAAGAAGACCTGGCTTTCAAAGTAGGCGTAGATAGAAGCTATATGGGCTTTGTTGAAAGGGGAGAGAAAAATCCGACGCTTAAGAGGATTATAAGTATTTCCAAGGCCCTAGGGGTTTCTCTTTCGGAACTCTTCAATTCAATCTAATCCGCTTCCCATCGGTGATAAAATATAGGTAAGCTGCCTGTGATAAGCGGGCTTTTTAGGGCTAATTTATATTTGGATTAATATAAGCATGACACCAGAAGAAATATTTAATCGGCAGGTTTGGGAAATTCTGCAGGACATTCAGGAAGAAATTTTGGCTACAGAAGTAGGAAAACCTGTTAAATACAGAATCCCAAACGCCATGGGTGTTGGAGTTATCCAGCCGGATAGAAGAATAAAGATACTTTACAAACTTCAGGAGAAAAAAGCTTTTGAAATTCAAAGAAATGCCGAGGGGGTTAGGATTGGCAGAAGCGACCTTTTTTACTTAATTATTAATCCACTAAAATTTAATGATCTCTATGAGGAGTTTCGCCAAAAATCCGATTCCAAAGACGAAATCCATGAAGAGATAATAAAAAAACAGAAGGCAGAGCAGGCGTTGCGACCAACCAGCTTTACCCCCGGATCGATCTTGCCGGTCAATACTTCGGCTGAGGAGGTAATAAAAAGCTTCTCGCCTCGAAGCCGCTTCTTTGTTTTAATGGTGATAAGGGGTATATTGCGTTTGACCGACTTCAGTCCCGACGGAAAAATTCATTATCAAACGCAGTCTCCGCCTGGACAGCTTTTAATCCAGGAGAGAATGCTTTTAGACAAGCTAAGCGTAATGGGTTTGCTAAGCCACTATGGAGAAGATGGTATTTTTGGCATCGTTACTCTCGGCAATATCAATGTAGAGATTTTAAGAGAGGTAGAATCCAATTTGACCAATGCCGGGAAGCAATCTACCGTCAAACCCACTAGCATGGCCAATGACTCGTTAGACAGGAGGGGATTAGAAAAGAAATGGGATGTCCTGCAAACAATATGGTCTTCCTATGAGGCAAGTAGCAGAGTAGGCTCGATATTGGTTCCAATCGCTGCCTTAACCATAAAAGGCCGTAGTCCGGAAGAGATAGACCAAATTATTGAAGGATTAAGAAGGTCGGGATGTTTTGCAGAATGGGAAAGAAAAGACAGGTGGTACAACCTGGAAAAGTTAGATCATGGCACCTTGTCAGAGACACACGATAAAATTGGCAAAGAATACAAGGAGCTAGCCGAAAAATACCAAAACGAGCGATCTCTCACCAACAATGTCTCGGCTGCACCGAAATTTAATTATAAAATTACTTACGAGTCGAGAGAGATACTTATCAATGGTAAACCAATTGCAAGGCCCAATTTTGATGGAGAAAACGACTTGGTTTTTAATTATCTGATTTTGAACCCAAACCAAAAGTTCACCCGCAAACAGATTGAGGAGGCAGTTAAAAGTAAACTAAGAAAGTCGCTCAGCAAAATAGTCGAGAATTTAGGCTTCAAGAAAGACCTAAGAAAGATCTTCTTTAACGTATCCTCCAGCTCCATTCAATTTAATAATCCAGTGAGTACGTCTTTGAAACTGGATCTGAACTAACCCTTTCGTGTTTCCACCCACTTAGACCCTTCTTGTCCCAAGTACGCCCAAGTGATCCCACCACGACGACATATTTCCTAAATTGTTTTATCCTCCAGATAGGATTTTATTTTATTACTATGGTCCAGGAAAATTTGTCATTAAATGATTATTATTCGACTTCCGACCTTGCTTTGGCGGCCGTGATTTCATTGTGGTTCCCCATGGAATTTATAGACAGGACTAATCCGCACAAGGCTGCATTTCTTTTTAGGAGGGAAAAGGGCCTAGAGGAGATAGTCGAGTCGTTTTGGAAGAGAGATTTAAAGATCGAACCCCAAGCTTACTTTTCACAAATAAAAGCAGTAAAGGCAAGGTTATATGGGGAGAGCTAAAATATGGAAAATTTAAACGAAAGAAAATTAAGGCTGCTTGAGAATATAGGGAAACTTATCAAGGCGATTGACGATGAAATCGACTGGTTTATCTCTTCATTTATGGAAATGGATCCGAAAAGAAGAACACTGGCCAGAAACCTTTTTTACCAAAAACAAGAAGAAAGGGCGCAATTGGCGAAGGAGGCATATGAACGATTCAAGTGATGACACGCCGAGAAATTTTCAGGAGCTTATGAAAGATGAATTTGAGGTTGAAATTCCGGCTCCAAAAGAGCAGGAGAAGATTACTTATAACGTCTCCGATTTTAAGCCAATCACCTCCGAAGATTTGATAAAAATTCTAGGCCTTACCATTAAACGGGACGAAACAAATAAGGTAATTACTTTTTTGGCCCAGCTCTCGGTCTATACGGAAGATTCACAAGTCAACATCAGCTTTAATGCGCCCAGCTCCACCGGCAAAAGCTTTATCCCTCTGGAAATAGTCAATCTGTTCCCCGTGGAAGATGTGATTAAGCTGGGCAACTGTTCCCCGACGGCCTTTTACCACGAGCAGGGCGAGTACGATAAGGCCACTAACACCATTAAGGTTGATCTATCAAAGAAAATTATTATTTTTTTAGATCAGCCAAGTACCCAGCTTCTTGAACGGCTCCGCTCGCTATTGTCGCATGACGAAAAGGAAATAAAGGCCAAGATCACTGATAAAAACCAAAGAGGGGGCAATCGGACAAAGACAGTTATTATCAAGGGTTTTCCGGTGGTTATCTTTTGCACGGCTGGACTTCGACTAGACGAACAAGAGGCGACGAGATTTTTACTGCTTTCACCCGAGATAAGCTACGAAAAGATTCGGGAGGCGATCTACGAAAAGATCAAAAAGGAAGCAGATAGTAAGAGCTATAAAGATGCTACTGAAAAAAACCCAGATCGTAAACTCCTCAAGGAAAGAATACTAGTCATAAAGGAAGCTAATGTTAAGGAAATAAAGTTGGGCAACCCGGAATTGGTCAAGGAGTTATTTTCCAAAAACATGAAGCAGCCAAAACCAAGGCATCAGCGGGATATAGCCAGGGTGATCAGCGTAATTAAAATTTTAGCGCTTCTTAATTTATGGTTTAGAGAGAAAGACGGGGAAGCGATTATTGCTAACGACGACGACATAAAAGAGGCTTTTAGGATTTGGGAAAGTATTTCAGAGTCGCAAGAGTTAAATCTGCCGCCATATGTGCTCAATCTCTATAAGGACGTGATTCTAGAGGCTTACAGGGCTGTAAACAGGGGATTGAGCAGGCAAGAGATAATGAAGAAGCACTTCGAGGTTTACGGCCGGTTTTTACCTGATTGGCAGCTTCGGCAATGGATCATCCCGATGCTTGAAACCTCCGGCTTAATTACCCAAGAGGCTGACCAGTTGGACAAGAGGAAGATTTTGATATATCCCACGGCGGAAATAAATAGTGAGTTGGGTAGTGGGGTGGGGGAATGAATAAGATCTTGGTGCCGAAAATAACTTTTAAGGAAATTTGTCCGGATGATAAAAGGATCGAAATCGCTTATGGCCGGATTTTTGAGATAGCCAGAAGAAATATATTGGCCAGAAAGCACTTGACAAACGGATTGTCGCAAGAGTACACTGAAATACAAGATGGAAAAAGAGTATTTAACAATTGAAGAGGTGGCCCAGAGATTGCGGGTTAACAAGCGGACGGTTTATCGATTGGCCATAAAAGGACAAATACCCGCCTTTAAATTCGGTAAGTCCTGGCGAATAAGCGCTGTTAAGTTGGAGAAATTTATCGAGGGTAATTTAAAGAAATGAAAGACAATACCGAAATGATAAAAGAACCCCTGAATGTTGCCTTGTATGCTCGGGTTTCGACTGGCCGGCAGGAAAACGAGCAGACGATTGAGTCTCAGCTGGATGAGGTTAAAAAAAGAATTGCTGATGACGGGAATACTTTATTGCCACAAAACATCTTTATTGATGATGGCTGGAGCGGAGAAATTATGGCAAGGCCCTCGCTGGATTTGATGCGAGATGCGGCGAAGGAGGGAGGGCTTGAGGCGTTATATGTTTATGATCGGGGCAGACTTTCACGAACTTTTGCCCATCAAGAGATAATTATTGAGGAGTTGGCCGATAGAGACATCAAATTTATTTCCCTACACGATGTTCAAGCAGATACTCCGGAGGCCAGGGTATTACAGAGCATGCAAGGGGTCTTTCACGAATATGAGCGGGTAAAGATTGCCGAAAGGATGAGAAGAGGGAAGCTCTTTAAGGCTAAAAATGGCGTGATTATCAATGGTTCGCCTCTGTATGGTTATAAATTTGTCAGAAATGATCCAAAGGAGCCTGTCAATTGTGTGGTAAATGAAGATGAGGCCAAGGCAGTCAGGCTTATTTGGGATTGGTTTGTGGTGGACAGGGTTTCGATAAACCAGATACTGAAAAAGCTTTACGATTTGGGAATTAAACCGAGAAAAAGGAAAAGCGATTTTTGGACAAAGGGGCCGATAACCAGAATCTTAAAATGCGACACTTATGCTACCGGCAAGGCTTTCTATAACAAGTCAGAATCAGTTGTGGCCAAGAACCCAATTAAAGACACCAAGTATAAGAAGATTAAAAAGACAAGTAGGCGACTAAGGGAGAGGGAAGACTGGATTGCTTTTGATGTACCACGGCTGATAAACGATTATTCTCTTTACGAAAAAATTCAAAAAATTTTAGATTTTAACCAGAAGTATGCCAGTAAAAAGAGGAAGTATAACTACCTTTTGTCTGGATTAATCTATTGTGGTTGCGGTAACAGAAGAAGCGGAGACGGAAGCAGCAAATATGGACACTTCTATTATCGTTGTATTGATCGACTCCGGAGTTATCCTTATCTAAGCAAATGTACCTCAAGCGGGGTCAACGCAGCGCTTCTTGATGCGACGGTTTGGCATGAGTTGAAAAAACGCCTTTTTAATTGCTCAATTATGAGAAAATATGCCGAAAAATGGCTGAAATCGTTCTCTGTAATGGACAGTGAAGGCATGCTTGAGAAACAAAGATTAACCGCAATGATCACCAAAACTAAGGAGGAAGAAAATCGATATTCTAAGGCTTATGGAGCCGGTACTTTAGCATTCGAGCAATTCCAGGAATTAATGAAAGATGCCAAGAAACGAAAAATTTCCTATCAAAAACAATTAGTTGATTTGGCCGAAAAATCGGCCCAAATCACCGTAAAAATAGAAGTCGACGAGTTGGTTGAAGAAGTAAAGAAGGTAATTGAGAATTTGGATTTTACTGAGAAATTTAAAGTGGTTAGGGATATAATAGACAAAGTTATCGTTTCAGAAAGGAGCGGTGCAGAAGTATGGGCACATTTACCATTACCAGCCATAATCACCGAAAAGTTGGGATATGAGCCTGAGCGTAGGCATTGTTGGGCTACCCAACGTTGGCAAGTCGACGTTGTTTAACGCCTTGCTGAAAAAGCAGGTGGCTAATGTCGCCAACTATCCGTTTTGTACCATTGAGCCCAACAAGGGCATCGTCGAAGTACCGGACGGCCGCTTGCCGGTTTTGGCCAAAATTGTGAAGACGGAAAAAATTGTCCCCGCGGTCGTCGAGTTTTATGATATTGCCGGTTTGGTGCGCGGCGCTTCCAAAGGCGAGGGTTTGGGTAATCAATTTCTGGCCAGCATCCGCGAAGTCTCCGTCATTTGCCACGTGGTGCGGGTGTTCGCGGACGCCGACGTCACTCATGTCGAAAATAAAATTGATCCCGCGTCCGACGCCGAAATTGTCAATAGCGAATTAATTTTGGCGGATTTACAAACCCTGGAAAAACAAGTCGAGCCTCGGGGTCAAACCGACAAAGAAAGTTTGCTTTTTTGGGAAGCCATCCAAATTCTGAAAAAAGAAATGAATGCCGGCGTTTTGGCCCGGGAGGTGGCTCTAAGCGGGGACCAACGGCTGGCGATTAAAAAGCTGTGTTTACTGACCGACAAGCCGGTCATTTACGTCGCCAACATCGGCGAGGATCAAATTGGCAAGGATGTCTTAACTAATTTTCCTCTTCAGCCGGTTTTACCGTTGTCGGCCAAAATGGAAGCGGAGTTGGCGGCTCTGAGCCCGGAGGAACAAAAAGATTATTTGGTGCAATACAGCTTGACCGAATCCGGTCTGGACCGGCTGATTAAATTGGCCTACGAAACCTTGGGCTTGGTCAGTTTTCTGACCGCCGGCGAGAAAGAAGTCCGCGCCTGGACCATCAATAAAGGCCTGCCGGCCAAACAAGCGGCCGGGGTGATTCACACCGATTTTGAGAAAAGCTTTATCAAAGCCGACGTGGTTGCTTTTGAGGATTTTGTCCAATACGGGGGTTGGGAAAACAGCCGTGGCCTGGGCAAGGTCAGATCCGAGGGTAAAGATTACCAAATAAAAGACGGCGAAGTGGTTGAATTTAAGGTTGGGGTATGATATCCTAAGCGAATGAGAGACTACGAATTGGTGGTCATTTTTGATCTTGATTTGGGCGTTGAAGGTCAAAAAAAGGCCTTAGCCAAAATCAAAAAGGAAATCGAAACGGTCAAGGGGAAAGTTGTTAAAGAAACGGAGTGGGCCAAAAAAGACCTCGCCTATCCCATTACCAAAAAAACCGGCGGCCGCTATTTTTTGTTGGAAGTGAGCTTGCCGGAAAACGAAGTTAAGGATTTAGATCCGAAATTTAGAAACCAAGAAGGGGTTTTAAGACATTTGTTAGTTCGCAAGGAAACCGCTCGTAAAGTAAGCAAACATGGCGCAAAGATCACTAAATAAAGTTCAATTAATCGGCAATCTGACCCGCGACCCCGAGCTGCGCTATACGCCTCAGGGAACGGCAGTTTGTACTTTAGGTTTGGCGACCAACCGTTCCTGGACCACCGATACCGGCGAAAAAAGGGAAGAAGTTGAGTTTCACCGGCTGGTGGCTTGGAATAAATTGGCGGAATTGTGTTCGCAATTGCTTTTTAAAGGCCGCAAGCTGTTTGTCGAAGGCCGTCTGCAAACCCGGTCCTGGACCGGCCAAGACGGCGCCCAACGGCAAACCACGGAAATTGTCCTCTCCGATATGATTATTTTGGATGCCAAAAGAGCGCCGGGGGAGCCGGCCGAGACGGCCGAGCCGGGACCGGTTGAGCCAGCGGAGCCGGTCAAAACTGTCGAGCCCGCCAAACCGGTAAAACCAGCCAAAGATGCCGAGCCGGAAAAAACCGCTCCCGAAGAAACGACCGACGTTAAGGCCGAAGATATTCCTTTTTAAAGATATGGAAAGACGACCCAGAAGAAAATTACCGGTTTTCCAAGGCAAATGCCCGTTTTGTAAGGCCGGGAAAATCCCTGACTATAAAGAGCCGGAAGTCCTGAGAAACTATGTTTCCGAGCGGGGCAAGATTTTGAGCCGGGACCGCAGTGGCGTTTGCGCCAAACATCAGCGCCGGTTAACCACCGCCGTTAAAAGGGCGCGCTTCCTGGCCCTTCTTCCTTACGTAGTCCAAGTTAAATAATGGCAAGACTAAACCTGCGCCAAATCAGGGTCATCTTACTGGCCGCCGCCTTTCTGTTGTTGGCGGGCGGCATCGGCTACTCCTTGGGTTCGCAACAATTAAAAGTTAATTTTGATCGGGCCGCCGGCGTCAAAATCGAAAGAACTCTTCCCGCTGCCCACGCCAATTTAGATTTTTCGCTTTTTTGGGAAGTCTGGGACAGATTGGCGGCCAATTACCTTGATAAGGGGGCTATTAAACCTGCTCAAATGATTTACGGCGCTATCCAAGGTATGACCGCTGCCCTGGGCGATCCCTACACCGTCTTTTTGCCGCCGACCGAAAATAAACAAACCAAAGACGATTTAAACGGCGCTTTTGAGGGTGTGGGCATTCAGCTAGGTTATGATAAAGACGAAAATTTAATCGTCGTTTCCCCTTTGAAAGACTTACCGGCGGCAAAAGCCGGCATTAAAGCGGGCGATCTGATTTTAAAAATTGACACTAAGGAGACCACCGGCGTCTCTTTGCCGGAGGCGGTGAGTTTAATCCGCGGTCCGGCGGGCACGAAAGTGAGGCTGACCTTGCGGCATGAAGAGGAACAAAATGCTTTTGAAAAGGAGCTGATTCGTGAGGCGATTGTGGTCTCCAGTGTGGAAGTGAGCTTTGTGGACAAGGTGGCGGTTCTGAAGCTTTCCCGGTTTGGCGAGCGGACCGACGAGGAATGGAATAAGGGGATTGACGAAGTTATCAATCACCAGCCCGGTGTTTCCGGACTGATTTTGGATTTGCGCAACAATCCCGGCGGCTATTTGTCGGGCTCTATTTTTACCGCGGCGGAGTTTCTTAATTCAGGCGTGGTGGTCCAGCAAGAACAAGCCAATGGCCAGCGGGAAAGCTTTGCGGTGGAGCGCAAGGGGAAGCTGATTAATTTGCCGGTGGTGGTTTTGATTAATAAAGGTAGCGCTTCCGCCGCCGAAATTTTGGCGGGAGCCCTGCAGGAACACAAGCGGGCCAGGGTGGTCGGCGAAAAATCTTTTGGCAAGGGCACCATTCAAGAGGCTCAGGAATTAACCGGCGGGGCGGGTCTACATATTACCACCGCCCGTTGGCTGCTGCCTTCCGGCAAGTCGATCGATAAAAACGGCATTACGCCGGACGTGGAAGTTAAAGACGATCCGGCCACCACGATAGACGAACAGCTTGAAAAAGCCAAGGAAATGCTGCTAAAATGAGATTAATTTTCAATTTCTAATTTTCAATTCACAATAGCGAAACGAAGTTTCGATATATCGAATTTATGATTCGTTATGAATTTCCAATTTTTAAATTTTCAAACTGTTTAGAAATTGAGTCATTGAAAATTCACTGAAAATTGGTACTTGAAAATTAAAAATTATGATTAGAATAAAACGTTTTATCATCGGGGTTGCCGTAGGCATAGTTGTCATAGTTTCAATATTGGGCGGCGCTATTTCCGACCGGCTTTTTGGCTATCGGATTTTGGATAAGTTTTTTCCCAACCAGGGCAGCGGAGCGGGGATTACCCAGCAAAAAGTAGTTACCGAAGAATCGGTGGTTATTGACGTGGTGGAAAAGTCTTCGTCTTCGGTGGTGACGGTGGGGATTACTAAAGCTCAGCCGGTGGCCAATAATTTTCAGTGGGACCCTTTCGGATTTTTTAACCGAGCTGAGCTCGGTAAACCAGAGCCAGTTAGCCAAGACATTGGCAGCGGCTTTATTGTCGATAAAGATGGTCTAATCGTGACCAATAAGCACGTAGTGGCCGACACGAGCGCCAAATACCGGGTGATTACCAAGGACGATAAAGAATACGAGGTTCAGAAAATTTACCGCGATCCGACTAACGACCTGGCGGTTTTGCAAATTAGCCCCGATACCACGCTGGTATTAAAGCCGGTAGCGTTGGGCGACTCGGGTAATTTAAAAGTGGGTCAATTCGTAATTGCCATTGGCACGGCTCTGGGAGAATTTCGCCAAACCGTGACGACCGGCGTGATTTCCGGATTGGGGCGGGGAATTACCGCCGGCTCTGTCTTTGAGGGCTCGGTTGAGCGGTTGGACAATGTCATTCAAACCGATGCGGCGATTAATCCCGGCAACTCTGGTGGCCCGCTTTTTAATTCGGCCGGCCAGGTGATCGGCATTAATGTGGCGGTAGCCCAGGGCGGCCAGAATGTCGGTTTTGCCATTCCCATCAATGTCATTAAAGACGCCTTGGATAATTTCAACCAAACCGGTAAATTCGAGCGGGCCTATTTGGGGGTTCGCTACCGCCTGATCAGTCAGGATTTGGCCTTGATGAATGAGGTGCCGCAGGGAGCATACGTGGTGGAAGTGGTGGTGGGCTCGCCGGCGGAGAGGGCGGGCGTCAAAATCGGGGACATTATTACCAAATTTGACGGTCAGGCGGTTAAAGAAGCGGACGGAGGACTGGCCAAATTTATCGGCAGTAAAAAAATCGGCGATAAAGTTAGGCTGACCATTTGGCGCGACGGCAAAGAATCCGACGTTGAGACGACTCTTCAACAATCCAGCGAGTAATATCTTCTGCCCACAATAATATAATCATATGTCAGGAGAATCAGGTAAAGAAAAAGAAATACCGGTAACCGACCTCGTGGATTACGTTTTCCCTTTTGATCATTTACTAGCCTGGAGTAAAGCAGTAGATATGTCAGTCAGGTCAAGCCCAGTTGTAATGGAGAATTTAAGAAAAATAACCATGCATCCGGATTTTCGTATGATTAGCTGGGGGATAGACGTGGTGGTTTTTTCTCCAAGCAAGAAAACTCCGATAGAAATACAACATGGTTCAGGTTTTGATTTGGCTGATTTTCGGTGCCTAGAGGATGAACAGCTAAATATGGCCCTAAAGTCGGTGAAAGATTTGTCTAACGATGTAGCCAGGGGAACGTTTACTGAGGTGATGACGATAGCCAGTATCCTTATGGCGGGGGAGCCACCGTTTCTCATGGCCTGAGCCGCGAAGAATTACTGGGGGTTGTTCAGCAACACAGTCTACCGGGATTCCTTTATTATCCTGATCATAGTGAAGGGGCCTGGCTAAGCTTAGAACAGAGGGTTTTGCTTCTCTATGGCTGCATGAAAATTCTCGCTAATCGCTTAGATTATTCTTCTGAACTGAAGCCGAGCTAATAATTTTGTCCAGTTTGCCGTCCAGAATGCCTTCCAGGTTATGCCAAGACTTTTTAATCCGGTGGTCGGTGACACGGTCCTGGGCAAAATTATAGGTGCGGATTTTTTCAGAGCGCATACCGCGGCCGATGGCCGAGCGATAACCGGCCATCGTCGATTCCTTTCTTAATTCTTCGGCCTCCCACAATTTAGCGCGGAGTAATTCGAGCGCCAACACCCGGTTTTGTTCCTGAAATCTTTCCTGTTCGCAGGTAACGACCATGCCGGTGGGGCGATGAACCACCCGCACTGCCGAAGAAACTTTTTGGACATTTTGGCCGCCATGAGAAGAGGCGCGGTAGAATTGCCAATCCAGGTCGGCGGGATTAATGCTGATTTCGTTATCGGTAATTTCCGGCAAGACTAAGACGGTGGCCGTTGAAGTGTGAACCCGGCCGTATCTTTCCGTTTGGGGGATACGTTGCACCCGGTGAACGCCGGATTCATTTTTTAGTAAGCTATAGGCGTTCTCGCCTTTAACTTTGACGGTGCCTTTGCCCAAGAAGCTGACTTGCCAAGCTTTCTGATTGGCAAAACGGGTATACATGCGGCTCAGATCATTGGCCCAGATTTTGGCTTCGTCGCCACCGACTGCTCCTCGGATTTCCAAAATGGCTGCGTTGTTATTCATATCGCCGTGTTGCCGTTTACGGGTTTATTTTTCCAAATGAAGCATTTCCCGCAAAGTCTGCGTCTTTTCTTGTGCCTGGGCTAGCTTTTGTTTTTTCTGGAAATTAGCGGCCGCGGCGAATTTCTGTTTTTGCTGGAATCTTTCCACCCGGCCCTGCGTATCGACAAACTTCATCTGGCCGGTAAAAAACGGATGGCAAGCCGAGCAAAGATCGACATGAATCTCCGGCTTAGTAGAACCGACAGTAAAAGTGTGGCCGCAGGCACAGACGACCTTGGCTTTGGGATACCATTCAGGATGAATTTTCGCTTTCACAGTGGTAATTATATCACTCTTTGAGCTCATTGAGAAGAGCGGAAAGGGATCCCTGCTTGCCGGCAGGCAGGGTTTTCTGGGCTTTCGTGGCCAGGTTTTTCAGGGTGACGGTCCCATTTTTGGCTTCGTCCGGCCCGATGATGACCACCCAGGGAATGCCCTTGTTGTCGGCGTATTTTAATTGCTTTTCCAGTTTAGCTTGGGGGTCAAGATAAATTTCGGTGGGAATTTTAGCTAATCTTAATTGGCCCGTGACTTTTAAAGATTCACGATACAAGGCTTCGTTGAAAACGGTGACTAAAACTGAAGTGGGGGATGATTTGGCAGCCAGCCATTGGCCATATTTCCGTAAAACCGCCTCCACGACTTTATCGCCGGCAGCGAAGCCGACCCCGGGAATTTTTGGCCCACCGACAATTTCCACCAAATTATCATAGCGGCCACCACCTAAAATGGACCGGAATTCGCCGGCCCGGTCTTGGGCTTCAAAAACGGTGCCGGTGTAATAATCAAGGCCACGGACGATTTTCGGATCGAACTCTACAAATTCGGAGACACCCAAATCATTTAAAGTGGAGAAAAGGGCGGTTAGTTCCTCCGATTCCCGGGCATAGTCGGTGTCTTTTAAAATTCCTTTTAGGTCTTTAATCTGTAAATCATTAAGGCCAATTTCCTTAAGATATTCTTCCCATTCTTGGGGAACCATTTTTTCTACTTTGTCGATGGCCCGGAAAACCACCGGGATTTTGTCTTTAGGAATTTCGATGAAGGCTAATTTCTTTTCCAAAAACCGGCGGTTGTTTAGTTTGATGACCACTTCTTTGGCGGTTAAGCCGATGGCTTTTAAAAACTCCACGGCGATGGCGATAATTTCGGCGTCAGCCTCGGGAGAGTCAATGCCTAAAAGGTCAATGTCCCATTGATAAAATTCCCGGGTACGACCCTTTTGCGGTTTTTCGTAACGCCAGCGCGGTCCGATCGAAAACCAACGAATCGGCTTGGGCAGTTCCGCTTCTTTTTGGGCCACCATGCGGGCTAAGGTTGGTGTTAACTCCGGTCGGAGAGTTAGTTTCTCGCCGTCGCGAGAGATAAGGGTAAAAGTTTGTTGGGAAACCAATTCTTGGCCTGATTTGGCGGCATAAAGCGCCAGCGGTTCCAGAGCCGGGCCTTCATATTCTTCATAGCCGAAAAGCCGGCTGACTTGCCTGATTTTGCCAAATAACCACTGCCGGGCTTTCATCTGGTCCGGATAAAAATCCCTAAATCCCTTAATCAATTGGTATTTAACTTTATCCATCTTTTAAATCATATCACATTGTCAAAATTTAACCAATATTTAGACTAGTTTAATTGATTAAAGTGGCTAGTTTATTCGATTAAATTATTGGGGAGTGGGGGAGGACTTGGGTGAAGCGGTGGGCTTGGGAGACGGCGAGGGCGAGGCGGTGGGGGTGTTGGTCTGGCCGGGGATAATATGAATTAATTTGGCGGTGAGAATTTTTTCGCCGTTTTCTTTTAAGGTGCCGATGGCGACCAAGCGGTCGCCCTTTTCGATTTTATCAAAAGTGACCTTCTGAATTTTGGTACCCACTTTTTTGGTGATCACGGCATTGCCGGCAATCGTGATGGTATAAGTCAAATCTTTCTTGTCGTTTTTGACGGTCAAGATTCTTTCCTCGGTGGAAATGTCGGTCACCTTGCCGACAGCAACCCGGCGGGATAAAGCCTTGGGTCTGGCGGCCACGACGATTCTTTTGGCCTCCAGAACTTCCTCGTCACCCAGATTACCCATGGCGATAATAAAATCGCTGATTTTTAAGTCAGTCACCTTGATGTCTTTTTTGGCCAGGTTGATAATTTTGGTTTCGGCGCTAATCTTAATTTGTTTTTCCTTGTCTGCCGAAACCGAAACAGTGATTAAACTGTCGGTAATTTGGCTGATTTCCCCAAAATAGGCTCTCTTTTGGCCCTTTTTAATCTCGTCAATCTGCTGACGGACAATTTCTTTCACCTTGTCGCGCAATTCTTGCACGACGGAGGGATTACCCTCGCTGGGCGTGGCCGAAGGGGTGGCGACCGCCGCCAAAATAGGGGAAACTGATAACCAATAACCAATAACTAGCATAAAGAAAGTTAAGAGTGATAAGTGATAAGTTGTAAGTTTTTTCTTCATATTTGCGAGGTTGAATAAACGACATTAACGGTTTTGGTCGCCTCGTTGTCGCTGTTATCGTAGGCGGTAATTTCAATTTGATTGATGCCGCCTACCAGTGTAATTTCGCCGCTGAAATTGCCCTTGTCATCGGCCTGGATGATTTTTTCGCCATCGGGGAAGATAATCGCCACGGTGGCGCCGGCAACGGTTTGGCCGCTAACCTCAATTTTTTCTTTGTCGGAAATGGCATTGTCTTCCGGATTGTTAACAATTAAAGAAAAGGCCTGAGAAACAGTTGGCGTAGGGCTAGTTTCAGTTGCGGCGGTGGTCTCAGAGGGAGCGACTTTATTGACGGCCTGGTTGGCGGTTTTAATGCCAAAAATAATGACCAAGCCCAGACCGAAGCCGACGATAATAGCAATCAACAATTCTTTCCTCACTGGTAAGGCGATTTTAGCCTTAAATTTTCGCCTTGTCAAGAATGAAATTTCCTGTTATAATTTTGGTTGTGGAGATCTCTTTTTTAGGCCATTCCTGTTTTCGCATTAAGGGAAAAAACACCATTCTTTTAACCGACCCTTTTGCTGAAGAAATCGGTTTCAGTTTCCCTAAAACCACCGCCGATATTATTACCGTTTCTCACCAGCATCACGATCATAACAACGCGGCAGCGGTGATGGGTACTATCCGGCGGTCAGCGCCTTTCGTAGTGGCCGGTCCGGGAGAATACGAAATTGCCGGCGTTTTTATCTATGGCATACCCAGCTTTCATGACGCCGAGGAAGGGGCCCAAAGGGGCGGCAATACTATTTACGTTATTAATATGGACGGCGTCAGGTTGGCTCATTTGGGTGATTTGGGCCACAAATTAAGCGACCGCCAATTGGAAGAGGTTAACGGCGTTGATGTTTTAATGATTCCCGTGGGTGGGAATTACACGCTTTCCGCTGCCGAAGCAGTGGCCGTCATCGGCCAGGTGGAACCCAAGGTCGTGATTCCTATGCATTACAAAATGCCCGGCGTCAATATCGATATTGCCCCAGTGGAAGATTTTGTTAAAGAAGTGGGTTTGGAAGCGATTAAGAAGGAAGAAAAACTGGTGATTTATGCCGACAGACTTCCCGAAGAAAGACAGATAGTCATCCTTAATGCCAGAAACCAAAATTCCGCCTCATAGTGAAGAAGCCGAAGACTGCGTCTTGGGATCGATTTTAATTGATAAAGACGCCATTATTACCGTGGCCGAATTTTTACGGCCGGAGCATTTTTACCAACCCCCAAACCAACTGATTTATCAAGCTCTATTGGATCTTTACGAGGAAAGAAAGCCGATCGATATCGTTACCCTTAAGGAAAAATTAAAAACCCAAAAAAGCCTGGTCAAGGTCGGCGGCGCCGGCTACCTGACCAGCCTAGTTAACAGCGTGCCCACTTCGGCTCACGTGGAAGAATACGGCCGCATTATCAAAGACAGTTACATCAAGAGAGAATTAATCGTCTCTGCCGGCAAAATTACCGAGTGGGCGTTTGACGACGGCAATCAAGCCGCCGAAGTTTTGGACCGGGCCGAGCAATCGATCTTTGCCCTTTCCCAAAAACACCTGCGCCAGGTTTTTATTCCCATGAAAGATTTGCTGGCCGAATCATTCGACCGGCTGGACGAGCTGCACAAAACCGCCGGCGGTTTGCGGGGGGTACCGACCGGATTTAAAGATTTGGATGATACTTTGGCCGGCATGCAAAATTCCAACTTGTTAATTCTGGCGGCCCGGCCGGGCATCGGCAAAACCGCTTTTGCTTTAAACATTGCCCAGTACATTACCGTGAAAGCCAATCTGCCGGTTGGCTTTTTCTCCTTGGAAATGAGCAAGGAGGAATTGGGGGATCGGTTATTGGTGGCGCAAGCCGATATTGACGCCTGGCGCATGAAAACCGGCCGCTTAAATGAAGAAGACTTTGGTAAGCTCTCCGAAGCGATGGGGGTTTTGGCCGAAGCGCCGCTATATATCGACGACACGCCGGCCCTGTCGATTTTGGAAATGCGGACCAAGGCGCGGCGACTGATGTCCGAAAGGGGACTGCGGCTCTTAATTATTGATTATTTACAACTGATGCGCAGCACCCGCCAATGGGACAGCCGCAACCAGGAAGTTTCCGATATTTCTCAGGGCTTAAAAAATCTCGCCCGGGAATTAAAGATTCCGGTTTTGGCGATTTCCCAGCTCTCCCGGGAAGTGGAAAAAAGAACCACGCGGCGACCGCAGCTGGCCGATTTACGGGAATCCGGCGCCATTGAACAGGATGCCGATGTGGTCATGTTTTTGTGGCGGGAAGGTGGCGAGGATGACATGGAGAACATCGAACTGGAAGTCGCCAAGCACCGCAACGGGCCGTTACGCCGTCTCAAATTTCGCTTCCGCGGCGACCGGATTAAATTCTACGGCGTGGAGACCAAGAGAGAGAAAGAGTAGAGGAAGACAAGCCACTCCTTACTTGACAAATAAAACAAGGAATTGATATAATTTCCTTACTATGAATTATGTCGCCACGATTACCAGCAAAAACCAATTAACGATCCCGATTGGTCTGGTTAGAAAAACAGGTTTAACGGCAGGCCAAAAAATATCTGTTTCTGAGGAAGATGGCAGATTAATTTTGACGCCGATGGAGAGGTTAGTGGAAGAATTGGCAGGATCGCTTTCGATGCCTAAAAAATGGCAAGGAAAAGATGTCGATGGAATAGTTGAAAAAGCCAAAAGAGAATATTTTCGCCAAAAATATTCGCAAAATAAATGATTTTTTTAGATACTAATTATTTTTTGCGATTTCTTCTAAAAGATAACCAAAGCCAATATTTAATCGTTAAACGACTGTTTATTCGGGCCAGCCATGGGAAAGTCAAACTTTTTACTTCTTTGGTGGTTTTCTTTGAGATCTGCTGGGTGCTTCGCTCCTATTATGGAAAGCGTAAAGGAAACTTATGCCTAATGCTGGAAAAATTGCTTAAAATGAATTTTATTAATTTCCCCGAGCGTTACTTATTAGAAAAATCACTCAACCTTTTTGAAAAAGAAAATTTAAGTTTTGAAGACTGCTACAATTTTATTTTGGCCAAAGAGAAAAAGGTCGCCTCTTTTGCCACTTTTGATAAAAAACTAAAGGCGAAATTTAAGGCTCTTCAATAAGAAAAATGTGCCAAAGGGGGGAGTTGAACCCCCAAGCCCGGATAAGGGGCACACGATTTTGAGTCGTGCGTGTTTGCCAGTTTCACCACTTTGGCCTGTCTTGATTTTATCATCCGCGAGCTTGTTTTTCAATCAAATTTAGATTAGAATTAGCCTCATGATTTCTGTCACGGAGCTACGGACCGGCGCGACTTTTAAAATGGACGACGCGCCTTTCCGGGTCATCGACTATAAACACACGAAAATGGGCCGGGGAACGGCCAGTATCCGGGTGAGAGTGCGCAATTTGTTAACCGGGGCGGTGGTAGATAAAACTTTTATTTCCGGAGCCAGGGTGGAACCAATCGAAACGGAACCTCGGGTCTTGCATTATCTTTACCGGGAAGACGATGAATTTAAGTTTATTGACCCCCGAACATTCGAACAAGTGAGTTTGCCGAAATCGACGCTGGAGGGCCAGGAAAAATTTTTAAAGGAAAACGAAGAAGTGCGGGTGATTTTTTGGGAAGAGAATCCCTTGGCGGTGGAGCTGCCGATTACCCTTATTTTTCAGATAGCTACCACGCCGCCCGGCGTTAAGGGTGATTCGGTTTCCGCTTCTTTTAAACCGGCGACCTTGGATAACGGCCTGGAAACGAAAGTGCCGTTGTTTATCAATATTGGCGATAAAATCAAAGTCGATACTAGGACCGGAGAATATATAGAGAGAGTAAAATAACCGCGATCTGAGTCAGAACTCCCGGAAGGAACGGCACCCTTTTTTGATGCTTATGCTGAAAGCTGATCAGCCTTTTTAAGAGCGGTTGGTCGACGCCCAAAAAGAAATGAAAGCCTTCAATGACATCCAAGACGACCGCCATAAATGAGGCCAAAATAATCACCAGCGCTTTTTCTAAATTCGGCAGGGCCTGGGAAGCAATCCAAAAGCCGAAGCCCAGACTTAAGACGACGTCCGTCAGGATAATTAAATTTGACCGCGAGGAGATGTGGCCATATTTTCTGACTTCGCCGCCCAGATCCGGATTCCAGTGGGGGATTTGATCCAGCAACAAATGGCTTAAAAGCGCGAGCGGTAAAGCAACCAGAGGATTGGGAATTTTGGCGGCGATGGTGGCGCCCAGGATCGCGTGCGGCGTTTCCAGCATGTTGGTAAAAATTATAACATTGCGGTATCATTAGGACAATGCTACCGGTACTGGTGACCCTGGGTCCGCTTACCATTTATAGCTTCAGCCTGTTTTTGGGCGTGGGATTTTTCTTGACCGCTTTTATCGCCTGGCGAAGACTGATTGACCTTGGCCTGGAAGAGGAAAAAATTCTGGACGGTTTGATTTTGGCGGCGGTGGTGGGTTTGGTTTCCGCCAAACTGATTTTTGCCGCGGAGAATTTTCCCCTGGCGGGCTATTCTTTTTGGGGCGGCATTGCCGGCGCGGCCTTGGTCTTTTTCTGGCTCACCCGGGCCTGGAAATGGAATTTTTGGCAGGTGGGGGATGAGTTGGTTTTTGCTTGCCTACCGTTCGCCGTCCTCTCCCAAGTGGGCGCCTTTTTGGCCGGCAGCACGCCCGGCCGGCCCACGCTGATGCCCTGGGGCATCTATTTTCCCGGCATGCTGGTCCGCAGCCAACCGATCTCGTTATTCATGGCGCTCGGTTTTTTTGCGATGTGGCTTTATTTTTTGCAGGTGGAAAGAAATTGGCGCGGCTGGTCGTGGTATAAAAGCAAAGATCCGGGCCTTATCTTTCTGCTTTTTTTAGCTTTGGGAACCGGTCTGACACTCCTTATTGACTTCTTGACTATCGCCGGGATATACTGGCTGGGACTGAAGATCGTGATCTGTTTATCGGCACTTATGGTAATCGGAGTCACGATCTTTGATCGTTCTGGTCGCAAAATAACATGGTTAAAAAAGTCAAAAAAATAAAAGAACCGGCAGTGGCGATTAAATTCCCGGCCAATATTTTGGAGCCGATTGGGAATTTTTTACGTCAGGAAATCGCTAAGCTGAGCCGGCGCCAAAAAGAGATCAAGGAAGTCGATCCGTTTAGCGACCCTCAGCGGCTGAACGATAATGCCGCCAGTGATGCTGAGGCTTTAGAGCAGGTCGGCCACGAACAGGCGGTGGCGATGAAAGAGCAGGTCGGCCGGCGATTGATTCAGCTGAAGAAAGCTTTGACCAGGATCAGAGTGGGCAAGTACGGGATTTGCGAGAAGTGTAAAAAGATGATTGATACCGACAGACTGATGGTGATGCCCGAGGCAACTTTGTGCGCCGACTGCGCCAAAATCAGCCAGCAATGATGGCGCCGAAAGTTATTTTTGAGGGGACTTCTTTTTTAGTTTTGGCCAAACCGGCCGGTTGGGTGGTCAATCGCGCCGAGACCACCAAGGGTCAAGAAACAATTCAGGATTGGCTTGAGGCCAATTTTCAATTTTCAATTTTCAATTTTAAAAACTGTCGGAGCGGTGTTGTTCATAGGTTGGATAAAGAAACCAGTGGTTTACTTTTGATTGCTAAAACCCCGGAGGCTTTTACCAACCTACAAAAACAGTTTAAGGAGCGGTTGGTGGTCAAACGCTATTTGACTCTGGTTCATGGCCAAATTCAGCCCGAAGAAGGAGAAATTACAGCTGCCATTGCCCGCAGTCCTTTTAACCGGAAAAAGTTTGGTGTTTTTCTGGGCGGCCGGGAGTCAGTGACGAATTACAAAGTTATCAGTTATCAGTTATCAGTTATTGGTGGCAAAAAACAGGATTTTTCCCTGGTGGAAGTTACCCCGAAAACCGGCCGGACTCATCAGATCAGAGTCCATTTTAAATATGTCGGCCATCCGGTGGTAGGGGACGAAGTTTATGGCGGCCGCAAAGCCGCCCGCTCTGACCGCCAATGGTGTGGGCGTCAATTTTTACATGCTTCATATTTGGCTTTTTTTAATCCTGAAACCGGGGAAAAAGTAGCATTCACCTCTCCGTTGCCTGAAGATTTGGCGGCGGTAATGAAAAACTTCTAGGGTTTTGCTAGTATAAGGGCATGGGGGACTTACTGCCGGTAATGTGGTTGACTATTGTCTTGGCGGCCGCCTTTTTGGGCGGCTTGTTGGCCAAAAAGGGAAAGCAACCGGCCCTAGTCGGCTATCTTTTGGCCGGGTTGGTCATCGGCGTGGTGGGACGGCGGTTTTTGCCCGCCCACGAAACGATCTTCTGGTCCTTATCCGAAATTGGCGTTGCTTTTTTGATGTTCACCCTGGGTCTGGAATTATCTTTCCAGAAGTTAAGAAAGATTAACAAGACGATCGTCGGCGCAGCTTTTATTCAAATATTGCTGGTGATTGTCGGCAGCTTACTAATTTTTCCGAAACTGGGTTTTGATTTTTACGCTTCCCTCTTTTTAGGCTGCGTTTTTTCCTTGTCGTCAACGGCGGTGGTCATCAAAATTCTTTCGGAAACAGGGCTGGTGGAAACGCTGCCGGGCGAATTAATGCTCGGCTGGCTGTTGGTCCAGGATCTGGCGGTTTTGCCGATGGTGATTGTTTTGCCCGAGCTCAGCTCGGCTGGCGGCGGGGTAAATTTAGGATTACAGATAGCCAGTGTTGTTAAGGCGACGGTCTTTTTGGCGGCGGTCCTTTTTGTCGGCAAAAGAGTGGTGCCGCTTTTTATCAGTAAAGTGGCCGATCTGGGATCGCGCGAATTGCTCTTGCTGGCAGTGGTGGCTTTTTGTTTATTGGTGGCGCTCTTTTCGGCCGCTTTTGGTTTGTCGGTGGCGATCGGTGCTTTCTTGGCCGGCTTGCTCATTTCGGAAACCGCGGAAAAGCACGCCGTCTTTTCGGAAATACGGCCCTTGCGCGATCTTTTTGCCATCATCTTTTTTGTTTCCCTGGGTATGTTTTTACCGGCGGGGATTGCCTCGCATTTAGCCCTTATTATCGGTCTTTCTTTGCTGCTGATTCTTCTAAAATTCAGCATCGTGGCAGGTCTGGTTTTTTACCTTGGCTATCATATTAAAACCACCATTATCGTGGCCCTGGGCCTGGTTCAGGTGGGGGAGTTTGCTTTTGTTTTGGCCAGAACCGGCCTTGCCAAGGGTTTGATCGGCGAGGAGATCTATCTGCTGATTTTAGGCGTGGCGATTTTTACCCTGTTGCTGACGCCCTGGTTGATGGCAGCCAGCCCCAAGATTTATTTTTGGCTCAGAAGGGCGACGGAAAAATATGCACCCCCGATTTATCACCGCTTATTTACCGGCTATGACCAGAAGTTAGCGGCCGAAGAGGGATTGCCACTGTCTGACCACGTCGTTATTTGCGGCCATGGCCGCGTCGGCAGTTGGCTCGGCCGCGCCCTGGAGCTTTTGCAAATTCCCTATATCGTGGTTGACTATAATCATCGGCTGATCACCGATCTTAACGAAAAAGGGGTGCGGACTTTGTACGGGAATCCGGCGGATATTAAAGTTTTGGACTACGCCCAGGTGGATAAGGCCAAAATTGTGGTGATCACCATTCCGGACCAGGCGACCGGCGAAGTGGTGGTGGCCAATTGCCTGACCCTTAATCCCGGCGTCAAAATTATCTCCCGGATTCATCATCAGCAGGACCAGAGACGATTAAAATCGCTGGGAGTGACCAGCATTATTCAGCCGGAGTTCGAGGCCTCGCTTTCCATCATTCACCGGGTTTTGCAATTGTTCGGGGTCGACAAGGAAGAGATCTCCGGCAAAATTAAGCGCCTTAAAATCGAGCACGGGATGGATTGACATGGTCAAAAAACTGCCCCGGTGGCAAAAGGAACAGAAACAGCGCCGTGTTTCCCAAACAAGATTAATGATTGGCCGCTTATTGGCGGCGGTCGTCGTTATTTTTACGGCTGGATTATTGGTGGGTTTCGGTGGGATTTTAAAAAGAAGCCTTTGGAATGGCCAAACCCGCTTGACGTTGGCGGTAGCCTCCCGGCCGGTGAGGGTGATTTCCTTTAGCCCTCAAGAGCAGTCGCTGGTTTTTTTAACTTTTGCGGACAACACTTACCTGGAAGCCATTCACGGTTACGGTAACTATTTGTTGGAATCAATTTACCCCTTGGGTGAGTTGGAAGGCAAGGGTGGGGGAGGCGCTCTTTTGGCCAAAAGCCTGCAGGAAAATTTAGGCCTGGTAATTGACGGTTACATTTCAATTCCAAATTCAGAATTCAGAATTCAAAATTCAGAGTCCGAAGCCAAGGGTGGTTTTATAGGAATCGTAGTAAGCTTATTGAAAAATCAAGGAGAGACAAACCTAAACCGTTGGGATTTAATCAGGCTTTGGTGGGAAGCCGGAAAGGTTCGGAAAGACAAAATCAATCTGGTGAATCTCGATAAACCGCTTGACCCTGAGCGCCTAGAAGGAATTATTGGGCCCTATTTTTTGGATGAAAAAATCCGCGAGGAAGCCTTAACGATTGCCGTTTTAAATACCACCAATCAACCCGGCTTGGCGGCCCAGCAGGCCAGAATCATTAAAAATTTGGGAGGGAGGATAGTGAGTTTGGGGGACGCGGCAGACGAAAAGTGCCAGATCAGAAGCGCCCGGAAAAATAAAGAAAGTCAAACCGTCAAACGTTTGGCTCAAATTTTTGGTTGCCCTTGGGCAGGGGAGGATCTTCTGGGTCAACGGGCCGACCTTGTTTTAGTTTTAGGCGAAATGATATAATCCTGGTATTACGTAGTATCAAGCTTTGCTTATGTCAGGGCATTCAAAGTGGTCTACCATTCATCGGCAAAAGGAAGTTAAGGACGCCAAAAAGGGCCAAGTCTTTACCAAAATAGGCAACGCTATTACCATTGCCGTTCGTTCTGCCGGCGGCGCCACCGATCCCGAAAAAAACTTTAAGCTGCGCTTGGCGATTGAAGCCGCTCGAGCGGCGAACATGCCTAAAGAAAATGTCGTTCGCGCCATTACCAGAGGCAGTGGTGGGGCAGGGGGTTTGGAGCTGGCAGAAATGACTTACGAGGGCTACGGACCGGGCGGTGTGGCAGTGGTAGTGGAATCGGTCACCGATAATAAAAATCGGACCATCGCGGAAATAAAAAATATTTTTGAAAGAGTAGGGGGGAGTTTGGCCGGGCCGGGAGCGGTCATGTTCCAATTTGAAAAAGCCAGTCTGATTACGGTTAAAAAAGCCGCCAATCCGGAGGAACAAATTCTGACGATTATGGATTTGGGCGCCCAAGATGTGGAAGAGGCGAGCGACGCCATTGAAGTTTACACCCGGCCGGACGAAGTCTTGACGGTCAAGGACCGTTTGGAAAAAGCGGGCTTTCAGGTGGCCAGCATCGAGCAAGTTTTTAAGCCGAAAACTCCGTTGGCCATTACCGACCGCGCCACCGCCGATAAAGTCATCAAATTTATGGAGAGCCTCGAGGGCCAGGACGATGTCCAGCACGTCTTCGCCAATTTTGACATCGATGGTGAAATTTTGGAGCAGATTAAAAAGACCCAAGATTAGCAAAAGGCAAAAGTTTGCCTTAACGGCCATTTTGTTGTCCGCCGGTCTTTTGGCAATTCAGGCCTTGGGATTTAGCGGCCGTTACCAGGCAATTGGAGTGTTAACTCTTCTGACACTGCTGTTATCGGCCTGGTCGCTAGCTGAGGATTTAAAGATCGGCTGGTGGTTTTTAAATATTTTGGTTCTGCCCACGTTTTTTGTTGCCGGCGTCGGCCTGTTTTATTTCCTAACCCCGGCGGTTTGGTTGACCAGAGTGCCGATTATTTTGCTTTTCGGCCTGGGGCTTTACGTGCTGTTACTGACGGAAAATATTTTTGCGGTGGCGGCTATCAGAACGATCCAACTGTTGCGCTCGGCTCAGGCGGTCGGTTTTCTGCTAACCGTGGTGACCGCCTTTTTTCTCTACGATACGATTTTGTCTTTTAGGCTCGATCCGTGGCTAAACTCCTTACTGATCGGGGTGATCAGTTTTCCTTTAATTCTGCACGGCCTCTGGTCGATCAATCTGGAAGAAAGAATTCCTCGTCAGACCTGGCTTTACGTTTTCTTTTTATCCCTGGTTTTGGCGGAAACCGGTTTGATTTTGTCTTTTTGGCCCTTGACGGTGGCGGTGGGCTCTTTAGGCTTATCGACGGTTTTGTATATTGTGTTGGGCTTGGTGCAGCATCGCTTAAGTGAAAGATTGTTCAAAAGAACCGTGAACGAGTATTTGGGCGTCGGCATGATGGTTTTGGTAATTATCTTCTTAACCGCGCACTGGGGGGGCTAGGGGAGCATAGGTTCGGTTCCAACGCATTAGCCTATAATAATTAAAGACCTTTTCACGAATATTATCGGTTAATTTTCACAAAACAGCAATATTTTCTTGCCGGTGCTAAAGTTTTTCTTGATATTGATTGATATAGTCGTCTGCCAGCTTACGGAGTGATTGTGGATAACTCAGAGAGGTGGTCAAAAGACAAGAGTATCAGCAAAATAAAGGAGAACACCCCCTTAACCCCTAGCGTCATGACTCCGGCCTCTTTTTCCTACCCCTCCCTGCCGACGATTTAGGGGGACTTATCACGGCGGAGGATGAATCTTAACAATGTCGCACAAGAAAGCTTTTACGACATGATTTGAAATCAGCCAGGGAGTAGGTCGGTGTTGTCAAAATCACCTCACGATAATTTTTTTAGTTTTTATTTTTCTTTTCCCCCGCTTCTTTGATGTTCCCTAATTCTCCATTATTGGCTTTATGGCGGTTTTGCCTCTTCCCCAACAAAACCCGAAAAGTTGGCCGGCTCGCCCACTGTCAATTTAGCCGATTTATGGGGCTTTTTGCTGATCAAGTAGTGCTCTCCCTATCAAAGACAGGCCTTCTGGGGCATTCTACGGTCTTGCCCTATCTGGCCTAAATGAAATAATAAGGCGGCAGTAGTTCTGGGGCTGAGTATTGCTACGGAAAGATCTCTGGACATCGTTTTAGTCCGGAAGACCAGCAATTTTTTGCCGTCGATAAATTGTCTTAGTTTTATAACTGCCCTGCGTTTGAAAGCTCGAGAAAAAGAAAACTTTGTTTTAAAAAAGACAATAAGATCACGGAAGTTTAATTATCGGGGGCAAGGAATTGGCCAGAGTTTGATCGGATGGTTCGTTTGATGACAATGTCGCACAATGTTGACACCTCGAAAGACTCGGTGTAAACTTTGATTAATGCCTGCCGAAAAAGCCGCCCAACTTCCCCGCTCCGAGATGGATCGGTTGATCGAAGAGTTTTTGGAGGACCTGCAAATTGCCCGCAACTGCTCCCCGCTTACCATCCGCAACTACCGACATTATCTAGGCCATTTTTCTGAATGGCTGAAGAAAAATAATTTGGCCTCTGAGCCAGGCTCGCTGAATTTGGAAATGATTAAGAAATATAGGGTCTTCTTGGCTCGATTTATCGCCCCAAACGGCACTCCCCTCTCACGTATCACTCAAAGCTATTATGTGATAGCTTTACGGTCTTTTTTACGCTGGTTGATAAGAAATGACTATAAGACGTTGGCCCCGGAGAAGATTGACCTGCCGAAAGGCGAAAGTCGGAGTGTTAAATTTTTATCCGGCGAGCAGATGGAAAGATTGCTGGGCCAACCCGATATTGCCGCTCCCCGGGGGCTGCGGGACAAGGCGATTTTGGAAACTTTGTTCTCCACCGGTCTGCGGGTGAGCGAATTGGTGAAGTTGGACCGCGCCAAAATTGATTTAAAGCGGCGGGAGTTTGGCGTTATCGGCAAGGGCGGTCGGGCCCGAGTCGTTTTTCTTTCGCCGAAAGCGGCCGATTGGATCGGCAAGTATTTGGATCAGCGCCAGGACCTTTGGGAGCCCCTTTTTATCCGCGTGGTCAACCCCGACAAGCCGGATATCACTATCAAGGGTGACAAGCTGCGTTTGACGGTACGGACCATTCAGCGCTTGGTCAAAAAATACGTCCGCAAGGCCAAAATTCCGGTGGACGCCACCGTTCACACTCTCCGCCACTGCCTTTCTCCCGAGACGAGAGTTTTTACTAATAATGGCTTGGTTAGGGCAGCAGATCTTTATAGGTATAGAAAACAAAATGTAGTAAGCCTGGATAATTCTCCATTTCGTTTGGTTTCCAACGATATTATTGGTCAAGGAAAACACATTTCTCTTAGTTTGATTTCGATTTGGGCCGATGGTTATGAGATAAAGGCCTCTCCTGGGCATCGTTTCTTTACTCTTGGAGAACAAGGGATTGAAGAAAAAACGGCTGGAGATGTTAAACCTGGAGATTGGCTTTTAGGGATTAAAAAGATAGATTTTCCTGGAGAAAAGAAATTAGATCCTCGACTTTGGCGCCTAATAGGATACATTCTTGGGGACGGCGTTGTTTCTGAAAGGCGAAGAGGTATTTTTGTTTGTGATAAGAATAAAAGTTTTCTTGATTTTTACCAAAAGCTCGTCCAAGAAATTTTTGGTAAAAACTCCCCGATTGTCAGAGAAAAAGATAGAAATTCTTTTCGTTTAAACATTTACTCATTGAAGTTTGTGCGTTTTCTTAAAAGCCTTGGCTTAGTAAAGAAAAGTCCCTTTAAAAGAGTTCCCGCCTTGCTTTTTGGCGCAACCCTGGAGGAGAGATGTTCTTTCCTGGCGGGTTTTTATGATGCCGAGGGTAACGAAGGTAGTGCTCCTCGGGTTTTTTCTGCTAGTTTTGAGCTTCTGAAGGACGTCCAAATGCTGTTTTTATTTCTAGGGATTGATTGTCACCTATACCGAAGGAAAAGATGGGTCACTCTTCCTCAGGGCAAAAAAATTAATCATACGATTTTTTACCTGCAAATTCTTCACCGGCCAGACCAAATTGCTTTTAAAAGCAGAATAAAAACCCTAAAAAAAACTACGGTCGAAAAGCATTTTTATGGCGATAAAGTACCCGCAATGGTCTTTTTGAGAAAGATTGTCGAAGAAACAGATAGGCTAAATATTCGCTGGACTTACCAACTGGCAAAATTTCATAATATAAGGGTTAGAGAGAGATATTTAAGAAATATTTACCCGGTTCAGGTGACGCTCAATAAAATAGTTGTCCAACTTAAAAAGACGGGTTTTGAAAATGAGGCGGTTGAACTCTTGGGTGAGCTAGGAACCAATCGTATTTTAAAATGGCTAAGAGTTCGCTTGATTGAAAAAATTTCCCACGAGGATTTTACCTATGATTTTACCGTGGCTGGGCCGCACAATTTAATTACTGACGGCTTTGTTTCTCATAACTCGTTTGCGACCGATTTGCTGGCGGCCGGCGCCGATTTGCGCTCGGTCCAGGAAATGCTGGGTCATAAAAACATCGCCACCACCCAAATTTACACGCATATCACCAACCGCCAGCTGCGCGATGTCCACGACGCTTTCCACGGCAAAAGCCGCTAGATTACGCTATGGGCTTAATTTGCTGTTATGATATAGGATAAATTGTCAAATTGTCCGATCCTGGATCGGTTTGATCCTCCGATCCCGGAATTACTTTCCCATACAGGTGACGGCGGCGACATTGACTTTTATGATAGTTATCTTATAATTTTTCTAACATCTGCGGGGTTAAATAAATATGTCCAAAGAAGTTTTTCCTGAAGAAATTACTCTTACCGGAACAAAAGGAGGAGAATTTCGTTACGGAGAAAACCCCCATCAGCAAGGAGCTTGGTACTTTGAGCCAAATACTAATTCTCCCTTAAGACAACTTCAACGGCTGGCGGGAAGGGAGTTATCTTTGATTAATCTTGCCGATATCAATGCCGGGCTCGAATCAGTCCGGCTCTTTATTGAACCCACGGCCGTGGTGATTAAACACAACACTCCCTGCGGAATTGCCTTGGGGCAAACTGTCGCCGAGGCTTTAAGGCGGGCAATCGAAGCGGATCCGGAATCCGCTTTTGGCGGGGTGATTGTCTTAAATAAACCAATGGATCTTGAGGCCGCAGGAATTATAAGTTCCTTTAGAGATGAAAGGCGAGGAAACATCGATATTGTTGCCGCTCCGGGAATTTCTGCAGAATTAATACCAGAGCTGGTCAGAGTCAGAAAAAGTATGGGGGTTTATGCTTTTGGAGAAATTCCCCAAGAGCAAAGAGGCTATAATTTAAAATGGTTAGACGGTGGCTTTATTTTACAAACTCTTGATACTGGTATCGAGGCTTCATTTAAAGACTGGCAGGTAATTACCGAGGCTCAGCCGACAGCCCAGCAACGTGTTCAGATGGAAAGAGGCTGGAAATTCGTTTCTCGAATTCGCTCAAATTCGGTTATTGTTGTTGACCCGGAAATACCGATGACGAGAGGAATTGGTTGCGGTCAAACTTCAAGAGTTAGGGCAACTAGAATTGCCTTAGAACAGGCAAGCGGTCATGCGCAGGGCGGGATCTTGGTTGGCGATAGTCTTTTCCCTTTTCCTGATTCGGTTAGACTAGCGGCTGAAAATAATATTGGCGCTATTGTTCAGCAAGGCGGATCAATTAATGATCAGGCTTCAATTGAAGAGGCAAACAAAGCAGGGATTCCTATGGTTTTTACCCATCGCCGCGCCTTTTGGCACTAAATAATAAAACTAACCGAAACTAACCGAACTAACCGATCCGGGATCGGTTCGATCCTCCGATCCGGGATTTTGTCCTGAGCGGAGTCGAAGGATTATTTGCCCATGCAGGTGACGGCGGCGACGTGGTCGTCGGTTTTGGAGAAGCGCATTAAAATGACTCCCTGAGTGTCGCGCCCCAAGCGGGGAATATTTTTTAAAGGCAGCTTGATAAGTTGCGCTTTTTTGCTGGTTAAGACAACCAAATCGGTGTCCTGATCGACAAATTGGGAAACGATAATTTGGCCGGTCTTGGGGGTGACGTGGGCGACCTTAACACCGATGCCGCCCCGTTTTTGTAATGGGAAGCTGCGAATCCCCGTCCGCTTGCCCACGCCCTTTTCCATCACGACCAGAACATCGCGAAAAAACTTGCGGCGTTTATCATCACTTTCCGGCGGCTTAGCGTCAAAAACTTCCAGACCGATGACACAATCGTCTTTTTGCAATCTGATGCCGCGGACGCCGATGGTATCCCGGCCCGTCGGGCGGACATCGCTTTCGTGGAAACGGATCGATTTGCCAAAATGGGTGACCAGCAAAACATGATTGTCGCCGGCGGTTTGTTTGACCCAGCAAAGTTCGTCGTCTTTTTCCAATTTAATGGCAATCAAGCCCGAGGAGCGGATGTTTTGGAAATGGGCCAGGTTGGTTTTCTTGACCACGCCTTTTTTGGTCACCATCAACAGGTGGCGGGTGTTGGTGCTCTTGAAATCTTCCGGCAGATTTAAAACCGCCTGAATTTCTTCTTCCGGCCCGACGTTGATGAGATTGATGATGGCCTGGCCTTTGGAAATACGGGAAGCTTCCGGAATTTCCCAGGCCGGCATAGCAAAAACCCGGCCCTTGTTGGTGAAAAACAAAATCTGGTCATGGGTATTGGTGCTGAGCAAGGTTTTAACCTCGTCGGTTTCCTTGGTGGTCATGCCGGCGACGCCTTTGCCGCCGCGGCGCTGTGACCGGTAAGTGATGGGGGCCAGTCTTTTGATGTAGCCTGTGCGGGTGACGGTGATTAAACAAAGTTCATTGGGGACCAAATCCTTTTCGGAAAACTCGCCTACTTTTTGGCGGTAAACTTTGGTTTTCCGCTCGTCGCCATATTGATCTTTAATTTTCAACAGCTCCTCTTTAATAATTTTCAGGACTTTTTTCGGCGACGCCAGCAAATCGGTCAGCCAAGCAATCAGTTTTTCCACCTGTGTGTATTCGTCTTCGATCTTTTTCCGCTCCAGAGCGGCTAGCCGGCGCAGCTGCATTTCCAAAATAGCGGTGGCCTGCAGATCGCTTAAGGAAAATTTGGCCATCAGGTTAATTTTGGCGTCTTTCTCGTCGGCCGAGCGTTTGATGGTTTGAATCACCGCATCCAAATTATCCAGGGCGATTTTCAGTCCTTCCAAAATATGGGCGCGGGCCCGGGCGGCGTCCAGATCAAAGATGGTCCGGCGGACGACAATTTTTTGGCGGTGCTTGATAAATTCCAACAAAATTTGCTTCAGATTAAGAGTTTGGGGTGTGCCGTCGACCAAAACCACCGTGTTGACCGGGTAAACGGTTTGCATGGCCGTGTGTTTGTAAAGATTATTGAGAATGACTTTAGGCTTGGCGGATTTCTTCAAATCTAAAACGATCCGCAAGCCTTGGCGGTCAGATTCATCCCGCAGGTCGGCAATACCCTCGATTTTTTTGTCCCGGGCCAAATGGGCGATGTGAGCTACCAGGGCGGCTTTGTTGACCTGGTAAGGAATTTTGGAAATGATAATTTGCGTTTTACTACCCGAGTCTTCAATATCAGCAATGGCGCGGATTAAAATTCGACCGCGGCCGGTGGCATAGACTTGGAAAATATCTTGATAGTTCCAGATGGTGGCGCCCGTCGGGAAATCCGGACCTTTAATAAATTGCATCAGCTCTTCAATCGTCACTGGTGAGTCAAAAGAAACTTCCTGTAGCCCGCCAGTTGGCGGATTGGCCGTCAGATCGATTTTTTTAATTTCAAAATTTTTCTTTTCCGCTTTTGGTGAAATGACTTTGCCTTTGTCGATGGTAAAAACCAAAGCGTCGACCACCTCTTTCAAATTATGGGGCGGAATTTTGGTGGCCATGCCGACGGCGATGCCCTCTGAACCCATTAGTAGTAAATTGGGCAATTTGGTGGGCAGATAATCCGGCTCTTTTAAGGTGCCGTCGAAATTATCCCGCCACTCAACCGTGTTCTTTTCCAAATCCGCCAACATTTCCGAGGTAATGGATGCCAGCCGGGCTTCGGTGTACCGCATGGCAGCCGGCGGGTCGCCGTCGACTGAGCCGAAATTACCCTGGCCGGAAACCAAGGGATAACGCATAGAAAAATCCTGCGCCAGGCGGACTAAGGAATCGTAAACGGACATATCACCGTGCGGATGGTATTTGCCCAGGGTTTCTCCCACAATTTTGGCGGCCTTGGTAAAGCGGGAGGGCCAAGACAACCCCATCTGCTGCATGGTGTATAAAATCCGGCGGTGCACCGGCTTTAAACCGTCGCGGACGTCGGGCAAAGCCCGGGCGACGATGACGCTCATGGCGTAGTCCAGGTAGGACTTTTTGATTTCCTCGGTTATTTCAACGGCTTGTGTTTTTCCAATAGCGCCCATGGTTAGATATCCAGATTAGCAAATTTAGCGTGTGTTTGGATAAAATTCTTGCGCGGCAAGACTTCTTCACCCATCAGCATGGCAAAGGTTTCTTCAGCCTTTTGCGCGTCCGCCACTTCAATTTTCTTTAAAGTTCTTTTGGCCGGATCCATGGTGGTTTCCCACAGCTGCTGTGGATTCATCTCACCCAAACCCTTATAACGCTGCAAATTAACTTTTAACTTAGAACTAATAACTTTGGCCACAATGCTATCTTTCTCTTCTTCAGTATAGGCATAGGAGATTTCTTTGCCAATTTGAATTTTATACAAAGGCGGCAGGGCCAGATAAAGATAGCCGTTGTCTACCACCGTCCGCAGATGGCGGTAGAAGAAAGTTAGCAGCAAGGTGGCGATGTGGGAGCCGTCCACGTCGGCGTCGCACATGATGATAATGCGGTGATAGCGCAATTTTTCCGGGTTGAGGGTCTCGCCGATGCCCATGCCCAGAGCGACAATCAAATCTTTCAACTCTTCGAATTTGATGATTTTATCCAATTGGGCCCGCTCGGTATTGAGAATTTTGCCGCCCAAGGGTAAGATGGCTTGAAAATGCCGGTCTCGCCCCTGTTTGGCGGAGCCGCCGGCCGAAGGACCTTCGACGATGTAAAGTTCGGATAAGGCGGGATCGCGTTCCTGACAGTCGGCCAGTTTCCCCGGCAAAGTTAGGCCGGTGAGCTCTCCCTTGCGCAGGACTGCTTCTCTGGCAGCGCGGGCGGCCAATCGGGCATGAGCGGCCAAATTCACCTTTTCCACGATTTGCCTGGCTTCCGAAGGGTGCTCCTCAAAGAAGGTGTCTAAACCTTCCTTGACCACGGTGGCCATCAACCCCTGAGCCTCGGGGTTGTTTAACTTGGCTTTAGTTTGGGACTCAAACTGAATTTTATCGGTGCTGATTTTGGCGGCGACCACGGCCGTCAAGCCTTGGAGCATGTCGTCGCCGATGAAGCCTTCTTCGTCCTTAAGGCCGCCGATTTTTTTGGCGTAATCATTGACCGCCCGGGTTAAAGCCATTTTAAAGCCGGTTAAATGGGTGCCGCCGTCGCGGGTGTTGATGACGTTGACAAAAGAGAGAATATTTTCCGAAAAACCGTCGTTGTATTGCAAGGCCACCT
>CAZTHI010000004.1:0-34526 GCA_964613135.1 uncultured Gammaproteobacteria bacterium | reverse complement strand
GTGACCCCACACGGATTCGAACCGTGGTACCGAGGCTGAAAACCTCGTGTCCTAGGCCACTAGACGATGGGGCCCGATAACCTTATTAAATTTTCAATTGCCTTTCTTTTTTTCCAACTTTTAATCTGTTTTTCTCTTTGTCTTGCTTCCCTTAGTGTTATAAATTCTTTTCTGTGTTCTGCCAACCATGGACCTTTATTTCGCGTATACCTACTTTTCCCAGAATTATGCTCTTTTAGCCTTCGGTCAAAGTTATTGGTACAACCAACATAAAATTTGTTACTTTTACCAGATCTTAAAATATAGACACAATACATTATATCGATGGGGTGCCGATTCTGATCTTATCAGAATCGCGCATGCACGATTAGACACTATCTAATCGGCACCGACAGCTAGTATTTTAACAAATTTTGCCTCTCTTCACCAATAGTCGTTGATTCCCCATGGCCGGGATAAACGATTGTTTCGTCCGGCAGCGCAAGGAGTTTATTTTTGATAGACGCCAAAAGGGCTTCTTTCGAGGAGTAGCGGTGATCGGTTTGGCCAACCGCCTGATAAAAGAGAGTATCGCCGGTAAAAACAAGGCCATCACCCACAAGTGAAATCCCTCCGGGGGTATGGCCGGGCGTGGCCAAAACTTTTAATTTTTCTTGGCCAAATTTGACGATATCGCCTTCCTTAAGATATTGATCGGCCAAAAGAATGGGATCGGCCGGAACACCCATAAAATATTTCGCCGAAGCGGTGGCGCGTTTTAGCAACGGCAGGTCGGCTTGGTGGATTAAAAAGGGGATGTTAAAAGCCAGTTTTAATTCAGTGACGGCCAAAACATGGTCAAAATGGCCATGAGTGGCAATAATTAATTTTGGGGAAAGATTAAAGTCATTAATTCGTCGTCCAATGTAGTCGGCGTCGTCTCCGGGGTCAATAATGAGAGTTTCAAGAGTGGTTTCGTCCCAGACTAAGTAACAATTAGCGGCGAGTTGGCCGACTTGAAGTTTCTCAACTCTCATTGCCTTCGGTGCGGGCGGTTTTTTGGCGGAGGAAGTACAATTTGGCGCGCCTGACCTGGCCTTTTTTAGCCACCACGATTTTTTCAATCCACGGCGAATTAACCGGCCAAATTCTTTCCACGCCAATGCCGCCGCCGGCCATCTTCCGAACGATAAAGGTTTGGTTTTCGCCGCCACCCTTGATGGCGATGACCGTGCCCTCAAAAGGCTGGGTTCTGGTTTTTTCGCCCTCTTGAATTTTCTGGTAAACCACCAGCTTGTCGCCCACGCTAAAAGTGGTGTCGCCGATTTTTGATTGCAGTGCCATGAGTTACTATTATACTACTCTGCGATTAATTTTTCTATTTCCTCTTTAACGGCCGCGCAAAAGTTGACGCCGAAAGACAAAGTCATCCTCCGGGCTTGGCCAGAGTCGCTGGTAAAAACCAGAGTTAGTTTGTCCTTGCCGGGCGCCTTTTTCAGAATCTTATTTAACTCCACCAATTTCCGCGGCGGCAGTTGCGCCGGGATTTTAACTTCCGCCGTCAGCTCGTTCTCGTTCAATATCCGTACCTCCTCGACTAATAAAGTTTGGCCTTCATCCCGGCTCTCCAGTTTGCCCTTGACCAAGACTAACTGATCTTTGGCCCAACAATTCTTGGTTTGGGAAAATATTTTGGGAAAAACCACCACTTCCATTACGCCACTTTCGTCCTCGATTTTGGCAAAAGCCATTTCCAGACCTTTATTTTTGGTTAAAACAATTCTCACAGTGGTGACAATGCCGCCAATCTTAACCAATTCCTTGGTGCCGGCGTGGCCGTCCTGTTTTAATTCACTAATCTTATGCGATCTTTGTGATCCCATCATCGTTAAGACCGGCGCCAGCGGGTGTTCGGTCAAATAGAAACCTAACAATTCTTTTTCCAGCGAAAGTAATTCCTGGCGGCTGAATTCGGCCAGGTCGGGCAAATTATCGTCCATGGGGCTGGCGGCAGTATCGCTAAAAAGGGCCGTCTGGCCGCTGCTTTTTTCTTTTTGCGACATCACGCCGTTAACCCTAATTTTTTCCAACGCCGAAAGCATAGAGGCGCGTTTGCCAAACTTATCCATGGCGCCCGATTTAATCAGACTTTCCAAGACTTTTTTATTGACTTTTTGCTGATCGACCCGCTGGCAAAATTCGTAGAGGGTCTGAAAGTCGCCGCCGGCTTCTTTCGCAGCCAAGATGGTGGTGATAGCTGCCTCGCCCACGTTTTTGATGGCCGTAAAACCAAAGCGGATGGCCTTGCCTTCAAAAGAATCGGGGTCTTCCTCCAGAGTGAAACCGACCTTGGAGCGATTAATATTGGGTGGCAGAACTTTAACGCCCATGCGACGACACTCTTCAATCGCCATGACGATCTTTTCGTCTTTGGCCGGACCGGAACCGCCGGTCGATTCGGTCGTCAGTAGAGCGGCCATAAACTCTACCGGCCAATGTGCCTTAAGATAGGCAGTTTCGTAAGCAATCATGGCATAGCAAACAGAATGAGCTTTGTTAAAACCGTAGCCGGCAAACCGCTCGATTAAGCCGAAAACGTTTTCCGCCGTTTCTTTGGTGTAGCCCTTTTCGACGGCCTGCTTTAAGAATTTTTTCTTTTCGACCGCCATAATACTTTTCTTTTTCTTGCCGATCGCCCGCCGCAGGCCGTCAGCCTCGCCCATGGTGTAGCCACCCATGACGTTGGCAATTTGCAGACACTGCTCTTGATAGACGGCGATGCCGTAAGTTTCCGCCAAAATGGGCTTCAAATCAGGATGGGGATAGCGGATTTTGGCGGCATTAAGCTTGCCGGCGATAAACTCATCAATAAACTGCATCGGTCCGGGCCGGAAAAGGGCCACCATGGCGGCGATATCGGAAAATTTATTTACTTTTAACTTCCGTGCTAGTCGGCGCATGCCGGCGCTTTCCAACTGAAAGATGCCGGTGGTTTCTCCCCGGGCAATCATGGCCAAGGCGTCTTTATCATCCAGGGGAATTTCCGATAAATCGATTTTACTACCGTCGCTGGCCTGGATAAAGACTAGCGCCTTTTCCAAAATCGTTAAATTGCGCAGGCCCAAAAGGTCGATTTTCAGCAAGCCAATCGCTTTGTCGGAAACATTTAAATCGGTCGAGTACATGTCATATTGCGTCATCAGGCGCTCGCCCTTGGTTTCTTTTTGCAGCGGCGCGTATTCGGTCAATTCTTTGTCGGCGATGACGATGCCGGCGGCGTGTGTCGAAGCATGACGGGCAGTACCCTCCACTTTTTGGCTTAAGTCCAGGAGTTTTTTATACTTGGATTCGCGATAAAAGTTGGCCAATTCGGGTACGGTTTTTAACGACTGAGAAATGGTCATGCCCAAGGGAATTAATTTGGCAATTTGATCCGGCTCGGAATAAGGCATGCCCAAAACGCGGCCGATATCCCGGATGGCTTCCTTGGCTTTCATCATGTTGAAAGTAACGATCTGGGCGACGCGGTCCTTGCCGTATTTTTGGGTAATATATTCAATCACTTCGTCCCGCCGGATATCGGCAAAATCAAGATCAATATCGGGCGGGGTGGGCCGCTCCGGGTTCATGAAACGCTCGAAGGGAATATTGTGTTTCAGGGGATTAATGGAGGTGATCCGCAAGATGTAGGAAACCAATGAGCCGGCCGCCGAGCCTCTGCCGGGGCCAACCCGAATCCCTTGTCTTTTGGCCCAGTTCACAAAATCCTGTACAATCAAAAAATACGTGGCGAAACCTTTTTTACAGATAATGCCCAGCTCATAGTCGATACGGGTAGTCACTTCCGGCGGTGGCTGAGGATAGCGGTCTTTCAGTCTTTCGTAAGTCATCTTTCTTAAATGCTCCTCGGCAGTTTCTTCCGACGGCAGCGGGTAATGGGGCAAAATCCAATGGCCGATGGAAATTTCCAAATTACATTTGGCAGCAATTTCCTGGGTATTGCTGATCGCGTCCGGATAGTCTTTAAAGATGTCGGTCATCTCCTCTTGCGAGCGCAGGTAAAAATCGGGCGAGTCCAGCATCGTCATCCGGTTTTCGTCGCTAATTAATTTTTGCGTTTGCACCGCCAGCAAGGCGTCCTGAGCTTCGGCATCGTCGGCGTTAACGTAATGGACGTCATTGGTAGCCACCAAGGGGATGCCCAGTTTACGCGAGAGAGCAATCACCTTTTTATTGATTTCCTTCTGAGCCTTAATTTTGGGATGATGCTGGATTTCCAAATAAAAATCCTTCCCGAAAATTTCCTGGAATTGGCAAGCTTTATCAACCGCCTTTTGATCTTGATTTTTAGCCAGTAGTTGGGGAATTTCGCCATCCAGGCAAGCGGAAGTAACCACCAAGCCTTCGTGGTATTTTGTCAAAATCTCCATATCAAGGCGGGGTTTGTAATAAAAACCCTCGATGTGGGAGAGTGTGCTTAATCTCATCAGGTTTTTATAGCCGATTTCGTTTTTCGCCAGAAGAATTAAATGGTAGCGGTCGGCATCAATATTGGGTTGTTTATCAAAGCGGGAGCGGGCGGCCACATAAGCTTCCAAGCCGATAATCGGCTTAATACCAAACTCTTGCGCCGCCAGATAAAATTTAATGGCGCCGTACATCACACCGTGGTCGGTGATGGCCAATGAATCCATGCCCAGCTCTAAGGCTTTGGCGACTAAATCCTCAATTTTAGCCAAACCGTCCAGCAGCGAATATTCCGAATGGACATGAAGATGCGTAAACTTAGCCATTATTCTTGTTTTATCTGATGGGGCATGCCTTCCTGCCAGGCAACTGTCCGATTTTTGCCATTACCGGGCAGTAAATATTCACCAACATGTTTGCCCTTGGCCAGCTCACGCGCCGCCTGGGCTTTTTCCAATAGTTCTTCCGGGGAATCGTGTCTGCCTAAGGTGGCGACGCCAACAGAAACCGTTGAGCCAGTCTGCTGTTCCAAACTACTGCCCAAAACCTGGCCCATTTTAAGAGCATCGGCAACATTGGTGGCGGGCAATAAAACCGCAAATTCATCGCCGCCCATTCTGGCCACGGTATCTTCTTTACGGCGACCAAGACTAACTAGATCCGCCACCGCGCGGATAACCAAATCGGCCTTTTGATGGCCGCGGTCGGCGTTGAGCTTCTTTAAATCATCAACATCAATTAACACCACACACAATTCCTCCGGTTGGCCGGCTTCCCTTTGGCGATAAGCATGGTCAGCCGCCTCATCCAATTCTTTAAGAAAATGAGGCGCGGTTTTTAATCCGGTGAGACCGTCTTGCCCCTCGCGGGTTTCCTTTTGGCCCAGGATGCGGCCGAAAGTCGCGGCGATAGCTTTTAAATCGGGTTTTTCAGCTAAAAGATTAGTCTCCAGGACTCTGGTCCAATATGTTTCCGGATTTTCACCTCTTTTGCGCTCTGGCCAGATAATCTCGGTTGGTGGAGTTTTGAGCTGTTCGTCTGCCCTTGTTTGTTCAGTCATGGTTTTTCAAAAGCTTTTCTAAGGCCTGCTTTAAGATTACCGGATCGGCCTGACCGTGAGTCTGTTGCATCGCCTGTCCCAATAAATATTGTATCACGCTGGTTTTACCTTTTTGATAATCGGCGACGGCCTGAGAATTCTGGGCCAAAATTTGGTCCGCTATTTTTGCCAGCTCGGCGTCGGACAACACTACCCGGTTGCTTTGTGACGCCAAGGTTTTGGCCAATTCATCGGGCTTAGTCTTGGCAATGTCCACCTTTTTATTCACAATCAAATTGGCCAGTTTGACCGGCGGCACTTTTGGGCCGGCAGCAGCAACGGCTTTTTCAAAATAATCAGCGGTGTGGCGATCGGTGGCCAGAATTTTGGTGGTACTTTCCGGCAGATGATATTGACTCATCAGTCTGGTTAATTTAACGTCGGGCAGTTCTGGTAATAGTTTTTTGATCGCGGCGACATCGCTTGGCTGCCAATGCAAGGGAGGAATATCCGGCTCCGGGAAATAGCGGTAGTCGGACGCTTCTTCTTTTTCTCTTTGTAAAAAAGTTTCTGCTTTGGCTTCGTGCCAGCCCCGAGTAGTTTTGTTGCCGGGCTGTTTAACGGCCCCCGACTTTTGAAATTCGGCTGTTTGTCGGCTGATTTCGAAATCGATCGCTTTTTGGACAAACCGGAAAGAATTAATATTTTTAATTTCCACCAGCGGTGTGTAAAAGATGTCACTCCCCTTTTCAATTTTTAAATTAATGGTTGGCTCGCAGCGCATCTGGCCTTTTTCCATGTCGGCTTCGGAAACATCTAAATAACGGATAATTTGCTGCAGGCGCTGCAAAAATTCTTTCGCCTGAATTGCGGAAGTCATATCCGGCTCGGTCACGATTTCCACCAAAGGAACGCCACTGCGATTAAAGTTGATTAAGGTGGTATTGTCGGCATGAATTAATTTGGCGGTGTCTTCTTCCAGATGGACCCGGCGGATACGAACACCGGCAAACGCGCCATCGACTGCCAGCGGCGCATCATATTGGCTGATTTGATAGCCCTTGGGCAAATCGGGATAAAAATAATTTTTGCGGTCAAATTTGCTTAAGGCGGGAATTTGACAGCCCAGGGCCAGGCCGATTAAAACCGTCCAGTCAATCGCCTTTTTATTGGGTACCGGCAGGGCGCCGGGCAAGCCCAGACAAACCGGACAGGTCTGAGTATTGGCCAATTTGCCGAAATGATCAGCCGGGCAACCACAAAACATTTTGCTGGCGGTGGCCAGCTCTAGATGAATTTCAAGACCGATGATTGCCATAGATTTCCCCTGATTCCTTTAAAATATACCAGCCTAAAGTCAAACTGGCGACGCCCAGAAAAAAGATCACAAAGTTAGTGCCTAAAATATCGGCCACTGTCGCCGCCAGCAAAACCGGCAAAACCATTGCCACGGTCACACCAAAACCCAATAAGCCAAAAACCCGGCCGCGAAAGTTAACCGGCGTTAATTCCTGAACCAGGGTTTGAATCGGGATGATTAAGAAAACGAAGCAGCCCCCCAAAAGAAAAGTAACCAGCATGCTGGAGGCAGTTCGCAATTGGCCAAAATGAGGAACCAATAAGGCCAAAATCAAAAGCAGACTGCCGGCTGTAATAGTTCCGAAACTGATGAGTCTTTTCTTACGCATTTTCTTGGTTAGCAGTTTGATGACGGCCTGAGCGCCGATAATGGCTCCCAAAACCGCCGGCGCCGTCAAAATCAGCCCGGCATCCAAAAGATCAATGCCTAAAGTTTCCGTGGCAAAAGAAGGCGTTAAAACGGCAATCATACCCACCACGACCTGAGCCAAAACCAGCAGTAAAATCGGAAACAAAATCAAGGGCTCGCTCCTTAAAAACCGATAACCCTCCTTTACCCTTTCGAAAAAGACCTGAATATCGGCAATTTTTTTCACTTTGATTTCCGTTTTCTGGGGAATCCGGGAAACCAGGTAAGAGGCGGTCAATAAAAACAAGGAGCCCAGTAAAAAAGGCGCGTCTCTACCCAGCAAACGGATCAACGGCCCCGCCAGGCCGAAGCTGGCCAAAAAGGAACCGTAAATGGTGAAAAGGAAAAGACTATTAGCAGTGGGCAGAAGTTTTTTAGGCAGGATACCCGGCAACGTGGCCGCTTCCGCGGGAACATAGAGCTGATTAACCAAAGAATAAAAGAAAATAATCGAATAAATGGGCCAAACCTTGGTTTTGGCCAAAAGATAACCCAAGACAATGATGGCTTCAACAAAAGTGGTTAAAGTCAAAATTTTCTTTTTGGGGTAAAGATCAATAATGGTGCCGGAAAAAGGGCCCAAAATAATGGCGGGAATGGCATAAAAAACCCAGACCAGGGAAATGGCGACGGTCGAGTGGCTCGTCTCAAAAATCTGCAGAATAATCACAAAATTAATTAAGTTGATGGTTATCTGGGATAGCAATTGCGAACCCCACAGTTTGCGAAAATCAACAAACCGCAAAAGCTGCAAAAAAGGGCTTTCTTTTTTCATAGGTTTGGCTTCCTTTCGTGCCAATCGGTCGCCTGTTGATAAGCCTGGCCAACTTGTAAAATTAACGGTTCGCTTAATGGCGGGCCGATGATTTGCATACCCACGGGTAAGCCCGCGGCAAACCCGGCGCCAAGACTTAGCCCGGATAAGCCGGCAATTGACGAAGGCTCCAATAATAGATCCTGAAGTTCGCCAAACATGGCGCTTTTTTGGCTGGCACCCAGCGCGAGAGCCGTTGTCGGCGAAGTTGGCCCGACAATCACATCAACCTTCCCGAAAGCCTTTCGGAAATCTTCCAAAATAAGCGTCCGTGCCTTCTGGGCCTTAAGATAATAAGCGTCGTAATAGCCGGCCGAAAGAGTGTAAGTCCCCAGCATGATCCGTCTTTTATTTTCCTCATTAAATTGGTCACGTTCGTGCCCGAAACGGATGCCATCGTATCTGGCCAAGTTAGAAGAAACCTCGGCCCGTTGAATAATAGTGTAGACTGCGATCGCATAATGCGGATCCAAAAGCGAAATCGGAATAATTTTCGCACCCAATTTTTCCAAAACTAAAATCGCCTCTTCAATTTTTTGTTTTACTTTAGAGTCCATCTCTCTGGGAAAATATTGCTTAGGGAGACCGATTTTTAAATTTTTAATCGGGGCATTTAAATCTTTTAAATAATCAGGAACGCCCGCCCGCAAAGTGGTGGCATCTTTGGGATCGTTCCCGGCCATAATATTTAATAAAATGGCGGCGTCTTCCACGGTTTTAGCGATTGGGCCCGGAGAGTCTAAAGAAGAAGCCATGGCGATAACGCCATACCGACTCACGCGGCCATAGGTTGGTTTGAGGCCGACCACGCCGCACCAGGCCGCCGGTTGTCTAATGGAGCCGGCAGTTTCCGTGCCGATAGCCGCAATCGTTTCGTCGGCTGTTACCGCCGCTGCTGAACCGCCGGAAGATCCGCCGGGTAATCTTGCCAAATTCCAAGGGTTTTTGGTAGTGAAAAAATCAGAAGTTTCGGTGGACGATCCGTGACAAAAAGAGTCCAAATTAGTTTTTCCTAGAATGATGGCGCCGGCCTGTTTTAATTTTTCCACCACCGTGGCGTCATAAGGAGGGACAAAATCTTTTAAAACACGGGAAGCAGCGGTTGTTTTCATCCCCGAAGTGCAAAAGACATCCTTAACAGCGATAGGGATGCCAGAAAGGGGCCCCGCATTGATAGGGTTTTTAAGCGCTTCTGTTTCACAAACCGTGATAAAGGCTTTAATTTTAGGATCAACCTGATTTATTCTCTTCAAACAAGCTTTTACCAACTCGGCGCCGGAAAACTTTTTCTTTTTTAAACCGCTTTGAGCTTGAGAAATAGTTAAATTATTTAGTTCCATCTTGAAAAATGGCTTTAGTTTTAAACATATTATTTTGAATTTCTTTGGCTCCCCGCAAAGCCTCTTCCAGGGGAAGGCCGGCGGAAATTTCGTCCGGCCGATAAACATTCTCTAACCCCGTTACTTGAGACGTCGGCAACAACTTCTGTGTCGAAATTTTATCTAAAATGGCAATATAGGCTAGCGTTTCCGAAAGTTGCGACTGAAATTTTTTGACTTCGGCGGTGGTCAACACCAGATTGGCCAATTTGGCCACATGAACGACCTCGGTCTCCGACAATTTTAAATTTTCAATTTTAAATTTTAAATTTTTCTTCATACCATCTCCTTTAAAATTTTAATCCTTTCCTCTATTGGTGGATGGGTGTTAAATAAATTGGCAAACATGCCAATTGACTTTTGACCTTTAAACGGATTAACGATGTATAAATGGGCGGTGGCTTTGTTGGCTGCCTCCAGCGGCTCTTTATCGGCGTTAATTTTTGCCAAAGCCCGTGCTAGGCCTTCAGGATATTTAGTCAACAAAACGGCCGAGGAATCGGCCAAAAACTCGCGGCGTCGGGAAATCGCCAACTGAATTAGCTGAGCGATTAACGGCGAAAGCAGGGCCGAGATAAGGCCTGCCACCAGTAAAATCGCCCCTAAATTGCCTCGCTCCCGGTTGCCATCGGAAAGGCGGGCACTGCGCAACAGCCAATCGACCAGCAAAGTAATCATGCCCACCAAAATTGTCACCAGGCTCATGAGCCTGATATCGTAATTTCTGATATGCGAGAGTTCGTGGGCCACTACGCCCTCCAGCTCGGTGCGGTCCAGCTTTTGCAGCAATCCGGTGGTGGCGCAAATAACGGCGTGCTTGGGATCACGGCCGGTGGCGAAAGCATTGGGAGCGGAATCGTCAATCACATAAAGCTTAGGCATAGGTATTTGCGAAGCCATGGCCAAGTTCTCGGCCACGGTAAAGAAATTAAAATCCTCTTTCTTGTTGGCCGGCCTGGCGCCGGAGATGGCGAGAATCATTTTATCTCCCCACCAATAGCTGCCAAAGCTGATGATGCCGGCAAAAATAAGCGCCAAGCCCATCAGACCCGAACCATAGTCCAAAACTTGGGCAAAAACCCAGCTGATTAAAACCACAAACACCACAAAAAACGCCACCACCAACAAGCTGCGGCGTTTATTGCTGTCTTGCTGTTCATAAACGTTGACCATCTTGTTTTAGAGTTCTACCTTGGGGGTTGTTGTTTCCCCTTCAGGAACCTTTAGACCGGCTTCCTGTTTAAAACCGAACATCTTGGCCACGAGATTGGACGGGAAAGTGACTGTCTTAATATTGTAGTCCGCCGTCAGATCAATCAAAGTCCGGCGGGAATACATCACCTTATCGGCCGTGTCCCGCAGCTCATCCATCAATTTAGTGGTGGGTCCGGCGGCCTGCAATTGCGGCGTTGATTCAAAAACCGCCCTGATCGGCGCAAAGGCAGATTGCAATCTTTGGCTGGCATCGATGAGTTTTTGCGGATCACCCGAGTCGACCACTTTCATAATCGCTTTTCGGGCCTCGGTCAATTCATCAAAAATCGCCTTTTCGTGCTTCATGTAGCCCTTGACGGACGACACCAAATTGGGAATTAAATCGGCCTGCCTTTTCAGTTGGTTGCCGATTTCCTGGATTGAAGCTTGAATCCTGGTTTTAATCGTGACTAATTGGTTGTAAACCGACCACAGATAAAAAGCCACGACGGCAACGGCAACAATTAATATTTCTGGCATGTTAAATATCACCCCCTTTCAATATGTTTTCTATTTTACCACAGGCAAGCGTGTTGGCAATATCGGCTTTTTGCGCCCAGCCCCGTTGCGCCACGGTGACGCCCCAAGTCATCATGATCAAATCCTCTTTGGTGTGAGCATCGGAGTTAATCACCATTTTCACGCCTCTTTTAACGGCTTCGCGGACCAGGATATCTGGCAAATCCAACCGGTCAGGCCAAGCATTAATCTCCAGCCACTTATGATATTTTTGGCAGAAAGCGAAGACCTTATCCCAATCAAGCTCATAGCCTTCGCGTTGACCTAATTTACGGCCGGTCGGATGGCCGAAAATTTTAATCTTAGAATGAGCCAAACCTTTTAAAACCCGCGCCGTCATGCGCTCCCGATTGAGGCCAAAGCCGGAATGAATCGAGGCAATGCCGTAATCCAAAAGGTCAAGGCAATCTTCCGGAATTGCCAAAGTACCATCGGTCTTAATGTCTATTTCAAGTCCGTTAAACAACTTTACGGGTAAGTTGTGTGTTCTAGAGGAATTAAATTGATCAATAGCTTCTTTTTTAGCCATGATTAAATTCTTTATTTGTTGGTGAGAATGCTGACTTTGGCTGGGATTATGCTCAGTGAGACCAAGGTATTCATAGCCCAAACTGATGGCGGCAGTTGCCATTTCCAAAATTGTATTAACCCCCGAGTCATGGCTTTCTTCGATCGGAAAATTGGAGTGCAGATGCAAGTCGCCCTTAATGTCGCTCAACTTAACCAACTGGGGCAATCCGTCTGGTTTACCCTGAGCTTGGCGAAGGGCAGCCTCAATTTCCCCGGTATCTTCCCTTAACTCCGGCGGTATCCAATCCATGCCCAAGGCCTGGTAAAATTCTTCTTCGGTCTTATAACTTATCACTCGTGACTTATTACTCGTAACTCTTTTAATGCCGTATTCCGACAGCGACAGCCCTTTTTTCAAGGCTAAACTGCGCAATTTGATATTGTGGTGCTTGCTGCCGGTGAAATACTGGAGCATCGCTCCGTATAAGTCGGGTTTCTGCACCCGCAGGTCAACCTGGCGGCCATTCCTTAGGCTAATGGTAGCACCGGTGGGCCCTTTCTCCACCACCTTCTGGGTTTTGGGAAACTTGATAAACCAGTCGATTAATTCAGCCGGCTCGCTGGTAGCCACGGCGATATCAATATCGCCAATGGTAGCCACTTTTCGACGCAAACTGCCCAGGGGGTCGGTGCGTAAAACGCCGGGGCATTCTTTAAGATAGGCCAAAATTTCTTCGGCGATGGCGGTGGCGTAAGGCAAAACCATGCGGTTTTCTTTGGTCTTACCTTGTTTTAGGGCTTTAATTCCGTCTAAAATATCGTGCTGCGATTTCTCGCCAAAGCCTTCGATAACCGCGATTTTCCCCTGCTTGGCCGCCAGTTCTAACTGGCTAACGGCTTTTTGGGCATCAGTAATCTTTAATTTGCGGCAGAGTTTATAGGCGGTTTTAGCACCAATACCGGGAACATCCAAAAGGACAAACATCGCCAACGGCAAACCTTTCATCACCCTTTCGAAATGTTTCACCTTGCCGGTGCGAAAAAGCTCATCCAAATGGGAGGCAATATTGGGACCAACGCCGGGGATCTCCGTTAGCTTGCCGTCGTCCCACAGGTCTTTCGCCTCCGAGGTAGCGTGCTCAATGGCCACGGCAGCCCGGTCGTAGGCGGCAATGCGGAATTGATTTTCGCCGGTGACTTCGTAAGCAGCGGCCACGTTTTTCAGCAGCCTGGCAACCTGACTGTTGTTGGGGATGTTTTTCATCTAAAAACATCATACCAAAGCGTTGACTTAAGCTCAACAATTTGATACCATCAGGCCAGCCTGGACCCGTGGTGTAGTCTGGTTAACATGCGTCCCTGTCAAGGACGAGATCACCGGTCCGAATCCGGCCGGGTCCGCTCTGCCTCAAATTACTGCCTGGAAAGGAGGATTTTTAGATATGACAAACAACAATCGGCTTAAAGAAGTTCTCAAAAGCTTTAGGCTTAATGAGTCGACGATTAGCATGGTTTTAGGCGCCTTGGTGGTGCTGGTTATCGGCATGCTAGTTTTGAATTATTTCCGGGGCGTTAAACGATCCGGATCAGAGACGGCGCCAACGGTGACCAAAACAACGGAAGTTCCCGAAACTCCGGCCCTCAAGGACTTGCCGACGACCTACAAGGTTAATGCAGGCGATTCCCTGTGGACCATTGCCGAAAACGTCTATGGTTCCGGCTATAATTGGGTTGATATTGCCAAAGAGAATGGCTTAACTAATCCTAATTTCCTGGCAGTAGGCCAAGAAATCACCGTGCCTCTGGCGGAAGTCAGACAGGCAACGACAGCCACAGTGGCGATTGATAGCAGCCAGGCAGTTACTGGCGAGACCTACACCGTGGTTAAAGGCGACAATCTTTGGAATATCGCCGTCCGAGCCTACAGCGATGGCTATCAATGGGTGAAAATTGCGAGTGAAAACAATTTGGCCCATCCGGGCTTAATTCATCCCGGCAACGTTTTAAGATTGCCGAGATAATAGAAGCAGGGTTTGTGGTAAAATTTAAAGCTAAAGCGTTCACAAAGTGATTCCGCTTGGCGGGACTTTGCGTTGCGGGGTTAGTTGAGCGGCTCAACACCACCTTCCCAAGGTGGAAAGACGGGTCCAACTCCCGTACCCCGCTCATTTTTGATAAAATCAGGCTATAGCACCGAGTGGCGTCGAGGTGCCGATGTAGCTCAGTGGCAGAGCAGCGGTTTCGTAAACCGTCGATGGCAGTTCGATTCTGCCCATCGGCTCCAAACTTAGTTTTTTCCCAAAACGGCTTCCAAAACCACCACTTGAGTCGGCAAACGCAGTCCTTCGATCGTCAAGCGAGAAAAAACCAAAGTCCCTGGGTCAACTTGTTCTGGAGGGCGTCCCGGCAAACCATAAATAGCCTCCGCTCTTTGAGATTCTTTCTCAGAAACCGCCGTTAAGGAAATCCCGCTGGTTATCAGATTTCGACGCAAAAAAGCATCGAAATTATCTAAATCTTGCTGTAAAACACCCAAATTTACCCTTTTTCCCAATGAACATAAAAGAGCCAGTAACGAAACTGCCGGATCGTCAACTGTACCTAAAAAAAGACGAAGATCATCAATCCTTCCCAGGGCTTTCTTAATTATAAAAAGACCGGCCAGAGCCTCACAAGGATTTCCAACTCCCGAGGCGACATTTATTACCGGAGGAATGCTATAACTCGCGATAGTGGGAGCAATTTCGGGTGTATCCAAAATTACTAAATCCGGGTTACACCTGGCCACTAATGCCATAATTTCCTCCACGTCTTGGGCAGGACAATACTGAAAAACAGCTTGGCAACCGATTGTGTCGGCCGCAAATCCCATGGAGTTGAAAACCGGATTGGGTTCGTGAAGCATCAACAAAACTTTTTTGCGATGAAAACCGCTCGGGATTTTTCCTTGATCAATTTGTTCAAATGCCTCAAAAAGAGTTTCAACATCATCAGGCGTAAATGAATGAGCAAAAAGAAGGTCTTTTCCTTTTAATCCATTCCCTGGCGGAGCAATTTTTTCTTTTCGCCACATCTCTGGTGAACCAGTATAGGCTAAACCTTGGAAAAATGTCAAGGTTTTGTTAAAATACGCGTAGATGAAAAAATTTTCGCGGCTGGCTTCTAAAGAAGAAAAAAGAAATACACGCCGGGCGGTTACTTTTGGCCTGTTAAGTTTAGGTTTGATTTTGGCTTTAATTTTTCTCGGCCCCTTGGTGGTAGTCAAGATGGCGGTAATTTACGACAGTCTGCGGTCCCCTTCCTCAACCGAAACCCAGGAGTCGCTGCCGCCGGCGCCGCCAATTGTGATCGTGCCCTACGAAGCCACCAATAGCGCCACCTTAAATATTTCCGGATTCGCTCAGGCGGGCGGCGAGTTGGAGATTTTCTTAAATAATGCTTCGGTCAAGAAATTTTTAATCGTCAATGACGGCTCTTTTACCGTTGATAACCTTCTTCTCAATGAGGGCCAAAACGCTATTTATGCCACGGTTACCGATCAGGGAAGCAGCAAAAGCGCGACTTCAGAACGAACCACAATTTTATATGATCCGGTTCCTCCGCTCTTGGAAATTACCCAGCCGAAGGACAAGACTGTTTATGAAACGGACACCGCCGAAATCAGCGGTAAAACCGAGCCGGAAGTTAGCCTGCTGGTCAACGATCACCTGGTAGTAATTGATAAGGAAGGGAGATTTACCTATCGCTTGGGATTATCATTTGGTGATAACGGTGTCATTGTCAGAGCAATCGATAAAGCCGGCAACCAAACAGAACAAAAATTGTCCCTTAACTATTCTCCGTAGCTAGCAACGTCCACAACCAAGCCATTACCCACGGATAAAAAAGACTGTTTAAAAAAACGGCGTGCGCAAAAAGCGCTGTGACAGAAGCGGTGACGATTAGGTTTTTGGATCTGACTGCTTTCAACCAAAAACGCAGATACACCAATAAACCCAGCACGCCAGTGGTCGCCCAGACAAAAAGCAAGCTGGCATCGGCGCCGGCGCCGGCATGGGTCGTTTGCCAATCCGCCTCTAAAAAGCCGTAATCCCGCTGAGCATAGCGGTAGGCGTTAAAGCCAACACCCAAAATCGGCCGATCGGCAATAATTTCGAGCGCGTGGCGCCAATTAGTCAGCCTAGCGGCAATAGTGCTTTGTCTTTGCAAGTTGACGCCTTCGCCACCGGACTGGCGCGGCAAGACCATCAGCGTCAAAACTCCGGCCAGAATAACCATCAGTAAAAAGCGGGGTGCCTTTTTGACCCAAGCGATTACCGTCATGCCCACTAAGTAAGCCAGATAAGAACTACGCGAGTAAGTCAGCGCCAAGGCCACGTAAACAAGGGAAAAGAGAATCGCGAACAATTTTTTCTTCTCTTCAAAACGGCAAGCCAATAAAATCAAAGTTAAAACCAAAATGAGGCCCGTAAAGCCGGGGTCAAGTAGTGTTCCTACCACCCGGTAATAATGCGGGTCCCAGCCAGCGGTCTGCAGTGGCCGAATGTCCGGCCAAAGAAAATATTGGCCCAAACCAAGAACGGCCGTCGCCACCCCCGCCCACACCAGCCACTTTTGGCCCGGCCATTTCAAATCTGCTATCACCAAATAAAGACCGGCCAAAATCAGGAAACGGCCAAGATACAAACCGGAAACCAAAAGTTCAACTCCCGTTAACCGGGCGGCATTAACTGCCAACGAAAAAGCGGCCACCAAAACAAAAACGGCGATCGGTTTTGCCAGAACGGGCAGCCGATACGGTCTTTTGACGAAAAAAAATCGCCAGACCAGCCACAGGCCAAGTAAAAGCGTTACTACCACATCGGTCAAGTATAAATTAACCGCTGGCGGCAAAAAGTTGCCGGACAACGGCAGGCGGAATAATTGCCCTAAAGGAAAAAGCAAAAAATAGGCCGCCAATAAAATCTGTATTATTTTTGCCATTTTAAATATAGCTTGCCCCAGGCCAGAAAGGAATGAAAGCTCATCACCAAAGCCACGATCAGGCCGGGGGTGCCATCCAAAAAGCCCAATTTAAAGATCCAGTTAACGATAAATTTTCCCAGGGGGTTAACGATAATCCGGATGTCAGCCGGCCGTACTCCTTGACGATAAAAGGTATCCGCGTGTAAATCGGAATAAAAATTAACGTGGATTAAAAAGTCGGTCAGGCCTTGATGGGGGTAATGTAAAAGCGGATTTTTAAGTTCGCCCACCGCGCCTTTAATATCCCAAAATTCATGGACCGGGCGTTGCCAAAGGCCGGCGCCCTGCCGTGCTAAACGCAGCAATTCAATCCGGCCGGTTTCACCGTGCTCAAGCCAGTGGCCGCCCCAGAAGTCCCGCCGCTTTAAATTAAAACCGTCGTAATTGAGAATTGAGAATTGAGAATTGAGAATTTCGGCCGCTAAGGCCGAGCTCACTCTTTCGTCCGCATCGATAAATAAAATCCAATCGCCTCTAGCTTTCTGCAAGCCGAAATTACGCTGGCCGGCAAAATCATTTTTCAGGTGATGTTGAAAAACCAAGGCGCCGTTTTCCCGGGCGATGGCGACGGTCCGGTCGGTCGAGAAATCATCAATGACAATAATCTCGTCACACCAGTCAAGCGACGCCAGGCAGGCGGCGAGATTTTTTGCTTCATTTCCGGCTAAAACAACAGCGGAAATCATCTTAGATATATTTTAACGGAAATTACCAACCAGTAAAGCCAGGCCAGCGGCCGGCGCCAAGCCGGCAGCCAGCGGTTAATAAACCACCAATGGCTGGCGATTAAATACCGGCGGGAAGAAGGCGATTTTTTTGCCGCCAGACGATGAACAATTTGCGATTGCGGCTCGATGTCAATTTTAAGTCCCGCTTTGGCAGCTCGCAAGCAAAAATCAACATCTTCAAAATACAAAAAATAACTTTCGTCCAGTAAACCGATTTTTTCCAAAACCGGCCGGCGGATGAGCATGGCGCAGCCGCTGATATAATCAGGATTGGAGTAACGAGTACTGAGGATTAAGTCGCTTTCGATGTGTTTTGTCCGGCCGAACCACCAATTGATTTTCCCGCCAAAATCAAAAAGCCACTTCCCGTCGCGTTTAAATTTAATCACCGGTCCGACAATGTCGGCCGGATTAGCCAAAAGACCAGCCAAAAAAGCTTTATCCACCACTGTATCTTGGTTTAACAGTAAAATGGCGTCGGCCTTTTCGACCAGGGCTTTTTTAAGACCAATATTATTGCCGGCGGCAAAACCCAAATTCTTTTGATTATTATCAATCACCAAAACTTTTTTCTGCCAACCGGACGGCAGCTTCGCTGTTTTAAGCGAGGTTAAACAAGCCGCTAAAGCCTGTGGGGCGCGGAAACTAAGAATGAGAATAAAGAGTTTTTTCATATACTTTAGCTAGCTTGCGGCTGCCAATACTAATATCAAACACTGCTACCGCCCTTTGCCTGCTCTTCCGGCCAAATTTCTGACGTAGAGCCGGATCAAGGATAAACTTTTTCAGGCCAACAGCCAGCGCCGAAAAATCCGCCGGTTGAACCAAAGCCCCGGCCTCACCAATATTTTCCGGAATGGCCCCTGACCAAGTGGTTATAATCGGCAAACCGCTCGCCTGAGCCTCGAGCAACACCGTGGAAAATTGCTCCTGCCAATGCCTGGTGGCCCGGCTGGGAGCGACAAAAATAGCTGCTTTTTGATACTCGGCCGGCATCCGATCATACGGAACGGTTTTATGCGTGACTCGTTCCTCAATCCTCATCCTTCTCTCCAGTTCCAGCAGTTTTGCTTTCTCGCTCCCGTCCCCAATCATGGTCAAGGCCAAGTCGCAACCTTTCAGATCGGGATCGGCCAAAAGTTTCCGGAAGGCAAAAATCACCTCATAAACACCCTTGTAAAGCTCCAGTCTGCCGACAAATAAAATATTTAACTTAGAACTTACAACTTTTAACTTTGAACTTGGCCGGAAAGCCGCCGTATCGATATACTGGTTGATGATACTAATTTTTTTCGGGTCGGCGCCTTCTAAAATCAACGCTTCTTTAGACCGTTGGGAAATGGCGATAAAATGATCGACTTCCTTGATTGCCCGCTGCTTAAATTTTTGCCGGCCCCAAATGCCTTCGTTGGCAAAGGGGATATTTTCAAAAACGGTGACCACCACTTTTTTCACCCACCCCCGCTTTTTGGCGTTAAGGCATTGTTGGGTAAAGTGAAGATAAGTTTCGGCGCTATGGGCGATATCAAACCCCCGCAGTCTTGCCTCCAGACCAAAAAGATATTGGCCGTCAATCATCAGGCGGTTTAACAGCGGCATTTTGTAAGGGAAGTTAGGCAAGTCCATGGGGCTGGGAAGTTTGACAACCGGAAAAGCAAATTGATCTTGAAATGGCCGCAGACTGCCAAAGCCGACTAGTTGGTGAGTTTTTGCCAACGGCTCGTAAAGCTGCATTTCAAACTTATTGAGATGTTTACCCCGGACAATGGCGATTTTCACTGCAGCCCAATTTTAGCATAGCGGCTCACGTCTTGGGCAAAATTGGTCCAGGAAAAATGCCGGGCGCGGACAAGACCGGCAGCGGAAAGCCGGCGCCGGAGAGCCGCATTACCGACAATTTTAAGCAGCGCCTTACCGAGGCCAACCGCATCATCGGGCTCAACTAATAAACCTGCCTGACCAACCACCTCAGGGATTGACCCGGTAGTGCTGCCAATGACCAGACAACCGCAGGCCATGGCTTCCAAAAAAGTCAGACCAAAACCTTCATAAAAAGAGGGGGAAACAAAAGCGGTCGCTTGCTGATAAAGGGCCACTAATTTGGCAGTGGAAACGTGGCCTAAAGTTTCTACCTGGCCGGCCAAGTCCAATTTTTGGATGGTGGGCCGGATGGTCGGGTCCAACCACAGGTCGCCACCTGCCAAAATTAATTTAAATTGGCGGGCATGATGGTCGGAAAAATGTTTGAAGCCTTCCAGTAGTCCGGGAATATTCTTGAGGCGCTTTAAAGCACCGACAAACAAAAAATAAGGTTTCTCCGGTAGTTTAGTCGGTTTAAAGACGGCAGCATCGTAACCCGGATAAGCCATTTTAATTTTGGCGGCCGGAATTTGATAAAGCCGGCTTAAATCGTTTTTAACGGCCGCGGCAGTGGTGACAATCAAACTGGCTTTGCGGGCAGCCTGGCGGGTTTGCAACCGCAAATGAGCCAGCGAATCCGGATAAAATTGGGGAAAATGTTCAAAGGCCAAATCATAGACAAAAAGGACGGTCGGGCAGGCAATAAAACCCGGCAGGGCTTGATTTAAACCTAAAAATAAATCCGGTTTTTGGAAAAAAATCTTTAGCGGCAAGGCAAAGTAGTTCCAGCCTTTGGCCGGACAAACCACGATATTGGCCATTTGGGGGCCAAAAAGAGCCATCACCGATTCGGGAATAGTGGCAAAACTGTATAAAAGATAGTGATTTTGGGAATCTAACTGCCCTAGTTGGCGGAGCAAATTAAAAACGACCTGGTAAACACCGACCTTCAAGCGATCGTCGTTAACCGCCAAACAGGCGGCATCAACACCAATTTTCATCGTCTTACCATGTTATAATGAGCTCAACTCAATGAGCAATTATCCCATTTTTTCGATCATAATTCCAACTTATAATGAGGAAAGAAATATTCGAGATTGTCTTAAAAGTTTGGGGAAGTTAGATTACCCGCGAGCAAAAGTTAAGATAATCATTGCCGATGGCAATTCAACCGATAAAACCAGGCAAATTGCGAAACAATTTGGAACGGTCATTGCCGTTAATCGCAAAAAGACAGTGGCCTCCGGGAGAAACGCTGGCTATTGTCTGGCCACTGGACAATTCATCGCTTTTACCGATGCCGATTGCACTTTTGACCAAAACTGGCTAAAAAACTCCCTGCCGTATTTTAAAGACAAACAAATTGCCGGCGTCGGTGGACCAAATCTTACGCCCGAAACCGACAATAACCTTGCCAAAGCCCTTGGTTTCGTGATGGATCAAGAGATTTTTGCCGCCGGCTCCATTCACGCTCGGAAATTAGATCACACCGTAACCGTGAGGAGCTTGCCGGGAGCCAATAGTCTTTACCGCCGAGAAATCCTGGATAAAGTCATGCCTCAAAATGAAAGATTACTTACCTGTGACGAAACAGAAATGAATTATCGTCTTGGCGATCTCGGCTATCAACTCTTATACACACCGAACGTGATTGTTTATCACAAAAGAAGAAACAATTTTAAGGGTATCTTTAAACAATTTTACCGCTATGCCATCGGTAGACGACAGCTAAAAAAAATGAGAAAAGACGGCACCTCCCCCGTTCATTGGTTAGTAGGATTTAGCTTTCCCCTTTTTCTCTTGTTTCTGATTCTCTTTCCACCCTTCACGATAGGAATAATTTCTCTTTATTTTATTTTGGCGATCTGGGTTCTCCGGAAAACAAAGTCACCCCAGATTGCGGGCCTCGTGCCTCTGGTTGTGGCTGTCGTCGGCTTTTCCTGGTCACTTGGTTTTACCAAAGAAATAATTTTCCCCACCAAAATCAGATGAAACTAACCTTTCTGATTCCGCCACCGCTAGATGATAAGCCACCGGCTGAACGTATTTTTGGCTGCAATTACGGCATTTATCACCAGCCCAACATTTTTATCCTGTACCAAACCACTCTTTGTCAAAAAAATCACCATCAAGTCTTAATCAAAGATTGCGTGGTGGAAAAATTAAACAAACAAGCGCTAATCCAATTTTTAAAAAAGGACGCCGCCGAGGTATATCTGTTTTATACGGTCTATTTATCCAGGAAGACCGATCTTTTGGCGCGGGATTTAATCAAAAAGGTTCTTCCTCAAGCCCTTTTTATTTTTTCCGGAACCGAACCGACCACTCATCCCCAAGATTTTGTCGACAAAAAAAGCTTCGTTATTCGTGGCGAAACAGAAGAAACTCTCATTCCTTTGTTGACGGCCATTAAAACTAAGTGTTCTTTTAAAAAAATAAAGGGCATTAGTTATCTGAAAGGGGAAAAAGTGATTCATAATCCCAGTCAACCACCGGTTCAAAATCTTGATCGTTTACCTTTTCCCAACAGAGAACTACTGCCTCAAAACCGGAATTATTACAACCCCAAATTAACCAAAACCCCCTTTACCACTATTCTGACTTCCCGGGGATGCAGCTATCGGTGTTCTTTTTGTGTGCCCCACTCGCTGGATTTTGCCAGAGAAATAGAATTTAAAAATACTTTTGCGAAAAAACCGCCCGTCCGTCTCCGTTCGGCCGGCAACGTGATTAAAGAATTCAGACAAATTACCCGCGAGGGTTATCGTGCGGTTTCTATTATTGATGATCAATTTCTTTGGGATAAACAAAGAATCATTAAAATCTGCGAAGGGATCGCCCCTTTTAAACTGGAATGGTCATGTTTGGCCCGGGCCAATTTTCTGACCGATGAGGCGTTAATTCGGTCTCTTAAAAAAGCCGGCTGCGCTTATATTGATTTGGGGGTGGAGTCTTTTGATCAAAGAATATTGGATGATATTCAAAAAGATATTCTGGTGGAGGATTTTTTCCGGGCAGTTAAGCTGCTTAAAAAATACGACATTCCTGTCGAGCTCAACATCCTTATCGGCAGCTCGCCTTTGGAAACTAAGGAAACCATAGAGCTCACGGTTAAAAAAACAATTAGCCTTGATCCCGATTATGTTCTTTTTTCACTCTGCACGCCCTTTCCGGGAACAGAATTTTACCAAAAGGCGAAAGCGCAAGGCTGGATGACGACGGCCGATTACGTGCCGATTGACCCGATGAAAGAAACCATTATTTCCTATCCTCATCTTCCGAAAGAATTAATGGAAAAAATGCTGCGGGCATCTTATTTAAAGTTTTATTTCCGGCCGGCGTATCTTCTTAAAAGAGTTTTGAAAATCAAAAGCCCGGGTGACTTTATTAACAAAATAAAAACCGGTTTTAAATTAATCAGAAATTAAATCCATGAAAATTTTATTGATCAATCCCCCGCCGCGCTCCCCCGGGCAAGCCAATGTTCTGGTGCCACCCCTGGGCTTGGCATATCTGGCGGCGATGTTAGAAAAAAATCATCTGCCGGTCGAAATTCTGGATGCCAATGTCTTGCGGCTAACTTGGGAAAAATTCCGCCAAACGGTGGCCCACAAGCGGCCCGGCCTGATCGGTTTAACCGGCATGACGCCCACCATCGACACCACTTTCAAGGCCGCCAAAATTTGCCGGCCCTATTGCCGCTGGTTGGTGCTGGGCGGACCACACGCCACGGTTTTTGGCTCCCAAGTCTTCAAACAGGCACCAGAATTCGACTTCCTGGTCAAAGGCGAGGGGGAAATGGCGTTCTTGAGGCTGGTACAGGACCTCATGACGGGCAAACAGCCGCCCAGGGTCATTACCGGCCCTCTGGTGGGCAATTTGGACAGCCTACCCTTTCCCAACCGTCATCTTTTGCCCCAAAACCTTTACCGCTATCCCCTAGTTAACAAGTTGCCTTTTACCACCATGATCAGCTCTCGCGGCTGCCCCTACCATTGTCTTTTCTGCGACAAAAGTGTTTTTGGCCAAACCTACCGGGCCCGCTCGCCGCAAAACGTGGTGGACGAAATTGACATGCTGGTTCGCCAAGACAAGATCCGCTCACTGGTCTTTTTTGACGACCTCTTTACCCTTAACAAAGCGCGGGTTGGCCAAATTTGCCGGGAAATTTTGCGCCGCCGGCTCAAATTGACCTGGAAAGCCGAAGCCAGAGTCAATACCGTGGACGCTTCCACCCTGAAACTAATGAAAAAGGCCGGCTGTGCGCTTTTGGCCTATGGCGTGGAATCGGCCAACCAAAAAAGCCTGGATTTCTTACAAAAAGGGGAAACCACGGCCCAGGCCAAGAAAGCCTTTCGTTTAACCCGGCAGGCCGGTATCAAAACTCTGGGTTATTTTATTCTAGGCATTCCCGGCGAAACTTATGTCGAAGCACAAAAAACCGTTCAACTCGCCATAGATCTACAATGCAATTATGCTCAATTCAGTGTTCTCACGCCTTATCCCGGCACGAAATTAACCCGTCTGGCCACACAACGTGGCTGGTTGGCGGAAACGGCAGCGCACAATCCCTTCGACCAGGACATCCGCAAACCGGCCCTGCTTTCGCCCGGCTGGACGCCGGTCAAATTAAAAAAAATTATCCGCGAGGCTCACCGCCGTTTTTATTTCCGGCCAAAATATCTTTGGCAACAGCTGCTGGGTCTGGGCCAGCCCAACCAGATCCGTTTTGCCTTGGCAAGCGGCTGGCGCTTAATTAAGTGGTACCACCATTAATGAAAATCTTATTTTTAGACGCCATCAATCCGCAGAATGAACTGGAAAGCCGCTACCCTTCGCTCGGGTTGGGCTATCTTTCCTCTTACCTTAAATTAAAATTAGGCCCCCAAAACATCGAGACTAAAATTATTGATCAAAATTTAGCGATAGAAATCAAAAGCTTTCAGCCCGATCTGGTTGGCATTCGCGCCGTTTCCCAAAATTATCAGCGGGCAATCGTCGCCGCCCAGTTAGCCAAAAAACAGGGCCTGCCGGTGGTAATGGGCGGTATTCACATCACCAGTCTACCCCAAACATTGACCAAAAATATGGACGTGGCGGTTTTGGGCGAGGGCGAAGAAACTTTTATGAAATTAATGAGACTTTTCCGACGTACCGGCCAATTAAAAAGCGCCGCTTTATCTCAAATTGCGGGCTTAGCCTTTTGGCAAGGTAACCGCATTATCACCACACCGCCCGCCCCCCTAATTAAAAATCTGGACGCACTCCCCTTCCCCGACCGGGAAATTTTAACCATGCGACCCCACACCTACCTGTTTACCTCCCGCGGCTGTCCCTTCCGCTGCCGTTTCTGCGCTTCCTCCCGGTTTTGGCAAACCCTGCGCTTTTTCTCCGCCGAATACGTGGCCGCGGAAATTGAAGAATTGGTGGCCAAATATCAGGTCAGATTTATCAGTTTTTACGATGACCTGTTTATCGCCGACCTGGGCCGCGTGGAAAAATTACTCAGTTTACTACAACAAAAAAAATTGATCGGCCGGGTCAAATTTTCCTGTTCCGCCAGAGCGGAATTGATCACCGGCCAAGCGGCTAAATTGTTGGCGCAGATGGGCGTCAAATCGGTCGGCATGGGCCTGGAATCGGGAGCGGACGAAATTTTAAAATTTCTCAAGGGACCAAGCGCCAGTGTGGCTAAAAACCAAAAAGCCATTGACATTCTCCACCGGCAAGGCATCTTGGGTAACGCCTCTTTTGTGATCGGTTCGCCGTGGGAAACACAAAAACAGATCCGGCAAACCCTCGAATTCATCAAACACAGCGGGGTTGATTTTGCCGACACCTATTTGTTGACGCCTTTTCCGGGTACGCCGATTTGGGACTACGCTAAAAAAAGAAAATTAGTTTCCAATCACATGGACTGGCGTTTACTGGATGTCAACTTTGAGACGCATCCCCAAAAAGCAATTATTTTGTCGGAGACGCTTGCCCGCCAAGAGCTTTGGCGGCTTCATCGGCTTTTTCGGCAGGAGCGGCTAAAAATTGCCCTGAAAAAGATCTGGCATCAGCCTTACCTGATGGATATGCCGCGCTTTATTTTCCAAAAATTGCGCCGATGCTTAAACTAACTCAGCGCCGGCAATATCAAAAAAGTTTAATTACCCGCGCGTATTGGGATAGGCGCGATACCGCCATTTTAAAATTTGTTACCGGCCAAAAAATTATCGATTTGGGTTGCGGGGAGGGCATCACTTTAGCCAAAATCATTAAAAAATTCCCTCATGCGGCCGTCATCGGCGTTGACAACGATCCGGCAAAAATTGCCGTCTGCCGCCAACACCGCCTGCCGGTCAAACCCGGCGATATCACCCGCTTACCTTTTGCCGGCCGGACTTTCGACTGCGCCTTACTGATTGAAGTCATTGAACACCTAACGCCAGGCCAGGTTCACCAAACGTTGACTGAGATCCGCCGCATTCTTAAGCCCGGCGGCCGGTTAATCATTCTTTTCCCGCATGACCGAAATTTTAAAATCACTCGTTTGCTGACTTTAAAATTTAAAGAGGCGTTTTACGATTACGGCCATCTTCATCAGTGGCAGCCCGACGAAGCGAAAAAAATCATCGCCAGGGCCGGCTTTAAAACACTGGCCTCCCAAAGCCTGCCGCTGAATTTCTGGCCCTTGAGTTTGCATTATTTATTGGTTAGCATGTAAAAAAGGAGGTGAGAAAAAATGACAGGCTATGTCAGTAACATCGAAGAGTTGACTCTTAAAAACAGTTATTTCCGTCAGGTTTTGTTTACCGCGCCGCACAGCCAATTAGTTTTAATGTGCCTCAGGCCGGGCGAAGAAATTGGCGCCGAAGTTCACGATAACGTGGACCAGTTTTTCCGCATTGAGCAAGGTGAGGGCAAAATAGTTTTTGGCGAAAACGAGGAATACCCGATCAAAAACGCCTCCGCTATCGTGGTGCCGGCGGGAACCAAACACAATATTATTAACGTTTCCCCAACCGCGGAGTTAAAGCTGTATACCATCTACTCCCCGGCCAATCATCCGGACGGGACGGTTCATCAAACCAAGGCGGATGCCTTGAGGGCGGAAGAAACTAAAGCGTAAAATCTTTAGTCAACGAAAAGGGCGAAATTTTGCGGACTTTTTCCAGAATTTTGTCTTTTTCCATTTGGTTGCGGGCTTTCTGGTATTTTTGCCGGAGTTTACCCAAATTTTCCTTGCGGTGTCGGCGTGCATACAGATAAGTTTTCCTTGGTGTGCCCATATTAAGAAGTATTCTACTCTATCTTTGGCCAACCGTCTAGTCCTGAAGCAGCATGTCCTTAAACTTTTGGTCTTGCCAAAAGTTAATGCCCTCGATATCTGCCTCAATTAGCTGTCGCAGCAAAGGCGCTAAAGAAACCAACTCAATGTTGTCGGCAATATTAATGTTGCCGATCGGCTGGCGGGAATCCGTCCCCAGGATATGGGCAAAAAGCGGGTGTTTGATTTTATTTTCCCAGCCGGGCGTAAATTTACAATGAACCAGGCAAATATTAAGCGCCTTGGCGCCATAGCCCTGCAGGGCTTCCGCGATGGCGTAGACCGTGCCCATGGTAGACGCCTCGTCATCATAAATAAGAGCGGTTTTATCTTTAACCAGCTCTTTTTCCCGATCAGAAAGTTTATAAACCGACACCGCTTGGCCCGAAAGCCTGACTTTGTCAAAAGAAACGGAGGGTATTTTCAGATATTCGGCGATGCGGCTGGCAGCTAAATTCCGACCCTCGTCCGGCCTTAAGACAACGGTATTTTTGGCGCTCAGTTTTATTTTTCGGCTCAATTCCTCAACCATCATTTTCCAAGGAGAAATCGGCGTTAAGGGCATGCCGAAGAGCGCCGCGCAAGTTTGCGTGGCTGACGAATGGGGTTCAATCACCATCATCCGGTCCACAAAACCTGCCAACCCACCGATTTCCGCCCGGATACTGGTGGCGCTCGGTTCATAATCCCCCTGCGGCGTCACATTTTTATCCTTGCGGCTGTAGCCAAGATACGGACAAATCAGGGTGACAAATTTTGCCCCCAACGTATTTTTATAATGATCGGCCACCTTTCTCACCCGGCCGAAATCAATTTCGTTTAAAATCGAGGCGACTAGATAAACCGATTTGGCGCCAACAGCTTCGTCGTCAAGTAAAATATTCAGTTCACCGTCGGGAAACTTTTGCTCAATCGTGGTCGCCACCGGATATTTACCCAAACGGCGGGAGCGCAATAATTTGTAAATAACGTGAGTAACGTCGTCTTGGTGAGGAGTTAAAACCACAATTTGGCAATCATTTCTTTTTATTTTCCGGTTTATTTCCTTGTTTTTGGTTTGCCAAAAAGAAGACGAAAATTGATAAGTTAATTCCGGAGCGCGGACAAATAACCGCCGGCCAAGTTTATCCTTGGTCGGTTTTTTACCCGGCAAATAAGTCAAATTCAGCCTGCCCAAGGTCATTTTTTATCGCAATCTAAAACGGCAACTCGCCTTGTTTGGTCGGCAGCTTGTTAAAATACGTCCGGTATTTGCACCAAAGGCAGGTGTCGCTCGGTTTGGGGCACGGCCCATTTAACAGCTTGGAAACCTCGGCAATAAAGGCGTAAAACCGGTCCATGTCCTCCTCAATTTCAAACCATTGCGGCCGCGCCTTAAAAATGACATTTTCGCCCGGAAAAGAAATTTCTTCGGGATTGATAGCAATGATACCCATTTTGCTGACCTTTTTGGGCTGGCCAAAATCCGGATGTTCTAAGGCAAATTTATAGGCATGTAGTTGGTGAAAAAATTTCTGCACCTTTTCCGCGGTCGGATCGGTAATTTTAAAATCGATCACCGCGTAGGTGCCGTCGTCCAGGTGAGAAATGATATCAAAACGGCCGCTGATCAGACAATCCTTGGTGGGCGGAATCGGCTGAGACCTCAAGAAGCCCTCCTTAATATCAATCTTGCCGGCCGGGAGTTTAGCGTTGATTTCCCGCAAGTCCATGCCCATAATCGCGTTTTGCAAAAGCGAATTCATTTTGGAGAAAATGCCCGGCATGCCGATACTCGGCAGAGCAATCCCGTATTTAACTTTTTGATAATAGCAGTGTTTGCAGTCTTCCCAAAGATATTTGAAATCAGAGGGGCTTAATTTAAACATCTTCTAATTATAGCACGGTTTCCGGAAAGGGATAGCCGGGGCAAAGGCTTTTTTCTCCTTGGATAAAAAACCGCAGTTGAGCCAAAAACGAGCCGACCATGATCCCTCGAAAGTGAGAATCTTCCAATAAGGCAAATAATAATTTGGAGTCTATTCCACCGTTGAGAAAGAAATTTATGGCCGACTCTTGTAATTCATGATGTTTTTTTATTAACTCGCCCAGGGGCCCGACCGAAGTTCCAAAGTTTCCCGATTGCTGTTTGGAGAGTCGATAAAAAGTGGCTCCCTGGAGAAACAATTCTTTCCATATAGCGCGCTCACCCACATAAAATTGGGCCAGCGCCCTGTCTGGCGAGATGCCATTTTCAATTGCCCTGGCCATCATTTCTCCCCCATAAATTGCCCAGCGGAATCCATCTCCTGTTTTCGGCCTGGCCATGCCCGCTGCGTCTCCGGCGGCATAAATTCTTTTATGCCCCTGACTTCTCGCGAGTTGGGAACGGATGGTGCCAGAAAAAACAACTTGCGGAGTCTTATTAGCAAAATTAACAATTCTTTTTTCCTCAAGAAATTTTTTTAGAACCCTCAGCCTCTCCGGCCCTTCTCGCATAAACCGAGAGGTATCGTTTTTTCGTCCCCAGCCTGATACCACCACATCAACATATCCTTCTCCTGAGATACTGGGGTTTATCCAACAGGTTCCACCGATCTCCCGCACGAAAGCAATAATCATTTCCGGTTTTCTCAATGACGCTCGGAAAAGGCCGCCGTAAACATATTCCACAATGGGATTTTCTCCTGTTCTGGTTGCTGCCGCCCCACCGGAGCAATCGATCAAGGCATCATATTCTTTTTTTTCTCCCCCAATTCCAACCTCAACGTGATCGGCCCTGTCATTAATTGTCATTGGGGTTTGGGAATCGAAAAATTCTGTCCGTTCTTCCTCCTGCAAGCGTTGCTCTAGACACCTAATAACCTGCGGATAATCAATCACCACAAAGCCAGAACCCGTTCTCACTCGAACACTAGCCTCATTGGTAATCAAATAAAAATCATCCAATGGCTTGTACGTGCCAGGAAACAAATCTTTATTAATACCATTACTTGCTTCACCAAAGATGGTATAAACCGAACGGTAGCCTGGTTCTCCTGTCGGCGTTAGTATATGGGGTTTATTTCCTAACTTTTTTGATTCAAGAGCCGCGGCCAGTCCCGCCGGTCCCGCGCCTAAAATTAAAATCTCTTTATTGGCCATGGCAGCCCAAATTATAGGATAATGTCGGACAAAATTCAATAATGCTATAATTTCCCCGATGGCCAACAAAATTCTGGTGATCATCCCCTGCCTGAATGAGGCAAAAAATATCGCCCGGGTGATTGCCCGGGTTAAAAAAATCCTGCCGAAAACCAAAATCCTAGTCGTGGACGACGGCTCGGGCGACCAAACTGCTTTACTGGCGCAAAAAGCCGGCGCCGAAATAATCTCCCATCCCTATAATTTAGGCTATGGCACCGCCTTGCAAACCGGTTATCACTACGCTTTGGAAAACCATTTTAATTATGTTTGCCAAATGGACGGCGACGGCCAGCATTACCCGGAATTTTTACCACTGCTTTTAAAATCAGTGATCAAGGGAGATTGCGACCTGGCCTTAGGCTCTCGTTTTTTGGGCCGCTATCCCTACCGGGTGCAATTTTTACGCCGGCTGGGGATCTTTATTTTTAGCAAAACTATCTATTTGTTGACCGGTCAAACAATTACCGATCCCACCTCCGGTTTTCAGGCCATGAACCAAAAGGTGATGGGGTTTTATGCCTCCGAGATTTATCCCTCGGATTTTCCTGACGCCGATGTTTTATTAATGGCTTATAAAGAAGGTTTTAAAATCAAAGAGCTGCCGGTCAAAATGCATCCTTCCGACCAGTCAAAGTTGCATTCCGGCTTCAAACCGCTATATTATGCCTTTAAAATGTTTCTCTCGATTTTTATGACTATTCTCAGAAAATGATGCAACCGCAACAAAAGCTATTCGCCCTTATCGTCGGTTTCGCGTTATTGTTTTTTATCGCCGAGCTGATCCGGCAGCGCCGGCTTAAAGAAGAATATTCTTGGATTTGGCTACTGACCGGGCTGGGAATCTTTATTCTGGTGATTTATTATCCCGTCTTGCTTCTGGTTTCCCAGCTGATGGGCGCTGTCATTCCGGTTACCGCGCTTTTTTTGTCCGGGTTTTTATTTTTAATTTTAATCACACTTTTTTATTCGGTGAAGCTTTCTGAACTATCTGATAAGGTGCGCCGGTTAAGCCAAAAAATCGCTTTGCTGGAGAAAAAATTAACTAAAGGCCGTTCTCGTAAATAATTCGGTAAACGTTGCCGGAGTCGCCGTGGTAAAGTTCTTCCAGATGCGCCTGATCCAAAACCGGAGCCAATGAATAGACATGGGTGACCGAGTGTGATTTCAGCTGATCGAGGAACCATGACCTATTATTCAGCTTCTCCGGTCGGCTAAAATCAATTTCCCGCTGTAAGTTGCCGGCGACAATAAACGGCCGGTCCAAATAAAACATTCGCTGCCAGGGATTAAGATACAAAATCACTTTCGCTTCCGGCGGCAAATTTTTATTGATCCAAAAGAAATCGGCCGTATAAGGCAAAAGCCGTAAAATATATTCCTCTCGGCCATAGACACCCAAGGCTGCTTTTATTTTCGGACCGTAGGGTTCAAACGTCCAAAAGAAAGTTAAAAAGCTCATCGGCACACTTAAAACTAAAATCGTCATGGTTAAAATTTTGGTTATTCTTGCCAGTTTAATTAGGTAAACTGCGGTGGCCGCGACTAAAATCGCTAAAAACGGAAAGACCGGCAATAAATAGCGGCTGGTGGCCACTGCCAATAAGTACCACAAAACATAAAAAATCAAACCAAGGCCGGCGGCCAACTTGGCGGTGGTCGATTTTTTCGACCGCCAGAAAATAATCGCCCCCGCCGGCACAAAAATTAGATAAAGCGGTCCGATATCCGGACCGTATTTTTGCGGAAAAAGCGACACATCCCAAAATGATTTAAAAAGTCCGGTCAGAGTAATTGATTTTGCCAAAATTTGTTGATGAATGCTAGCTAAAAGCTGTGGATCAATGCCGCCACCGCCAAAAAATTGCGGTAAAAAAGGAAAAAACGCATTGCCGGTCAGCCAAAAATTTCTTAAAACAAAAGGGGCAAAAAATAAACCGGCGATGGTGGCCACCGTCGCTATGTTTCTCCTTTTCCAACCCGCTAAAATCGGCAACATGGCTGCGATCGGCAAGAAACCTAAAACGCCTTTGGTCCCCAAATTTAAACCTAAGAAAATACCCGCCAAAACCGCCCGTTGCCGCCTGAGCGCCCAAAATCCCAAAAGCACCCACATGGTCCAGAAAAGATCAACCGAAGGCGTCACCGATTCCCAGGAAACGACCGGCGTAAAAATAAAGATTAAGGCCGCCAGCGAAGCTACTGTAGCCGAAAAAAATCTTTTGGCGAATAGATAGATGCTCGCGGTTAGGAAAATGCCGCCGACCAAAAAACTTAAGCTTTGCGCCAAAATTTCATCCTTAATAAGCATTCCCCAGACGTAAAGCATTTCGGTGTTAAAAGGAAGGTAGGCAGCCAAAAGATAAGTATCCACCAACCGGTGCTCGCGGATAAAAATCTTCGGCAGGGTGACGTGATACCAAAGAGCATCGCCCTCGGTAACCGGCGCCTGAGCCGCCAAAAAATTAAAAGCCAAACGGACCACTATTAAAACCAAAATAGTTTTGGCGACCCTGCCGGACGGCAGCTTAATTTGTGAAATTTGTTTTAGAACGCCAGTCCATTCCGGTAAAGTGGCAACCAGAATTCCCACCAACAAAAAATAAAAGATTTCTTTATAAAATAAGCCCAGCAGCCCCAGGGTCATGCCCAAAATTTCAAAAAAACCAATTCCCAAGCCCAAAGAAAAAATTAGTTGTTCGGCGGGAGAGAATTTGTCGTCGGCAACCGCTCGCCTGAAAATTTTCCGGCCAATCCCCGAAAAAGCCAAACTAAAAAGCATTAAAAAAATAATATTTACGGCCATAAATAGCGCAAGCTTTCTTTAACGCTCATTACCGGCAAAGACTTCTGCCATGGCTCCAAAAACCGGAAAAACCAAAGTAAAAAATAGATGCCAAAAGCGACGGCTATCCAGAAACAGGCAAGTAAAATTCCTGTTTTTTGAACAAAATAGCTCATCACTCCCGCCAGGGCCCGAAATTCTTTCTTCCGCCAATGGTCAAAAATAGTTTTCGGCAATCTTAAAATTTCCCTAATTTTAACCCGCCACGGCGCCCATCTTGCTAAAAACAACCAATGATTGCGGGCCAAATAATACTCTTTTAGGCCTGATTTTTGGGAAACCGCGCTGGACTCTTTATGAATTACTACTGCCAGAGGAGCTAAAACAACTTTAAAACCCGCCTTTTCCGCTCGCCGGCAAAAATCGACATCCTCGTAATATAAAAAATAGCGCTCATCAAACGGGCCGACTTTCTCAAAAACTTCTTTTTTTACCAGCATCGCCGTTCCCGAAACAAAATCAACATTCTTAATGGCAGGGTATTGTCCCCTGTCTGCCTCCCCTAGTCCGATCAGGCCGGCGGTAAACCGTTTTTTATCAATCACCCCGCCGCCCGACCAAATTTTGCCATTTGGGGTTAAGATTTTGGGGCCGACAATACCAGCGCTGGTCGCCTTGGCCGCCGCCAACAATTGTTTAATCGTCCCTTTTTTAACTAGGACATCCGGATTCAAAATCAAAATATAATCCGCGCCATTTCCCAAGGCATCTTTGATCCCTACATTATTGCCGCCGGCATATCCCAAATTTTCGTTATTCTGAATTATTTTGATCCTTGGAAGGACCGCTTTAATCAATTGGAGCGAATTATCTTCCGAGGCATTGTCAATAACTAATATCTCGTGATCTTTTGCTCCTTCGCCATGAAGCGACTTAATGCACTTAATTGTCTCTTTCACGCAGCTAAAATTGAGAATTACTACAAAAATACTATCTTTCATCTTTTGGATGGCCTCTGGCAAATAACTATAAACTGGACTGCCAGAAGATTGCTAAATAATTTTGTTAATCGATACTGTATTTTTTTAGGTATACGCCTCAAAATTCTTCCGAAAACCGGTATCTGCCCGAAATCTGCTGAATAATTTATCTCGCTAATTCCAAGCCCAGCTTCTTTAATAATTTTAATTAGATTTTTCTTTGTAAAAAAATGCAAATGAGATTTATCTAAAATACCCGACTCTTGGTAGTCGAATTTGCCCGCCATAATCTTCACCCTGACAGAAATATGGGCGACATTAGGAGTAGAAATGATTAACCTGCCCTCTCTTTTTAAATAATTTTTTACAGACAACAATATGGCCTCGGGATCTTTAAAATGTTCTAACACATCAAGCATTAAAATGACGTCGAAATAATTTTTCTGTATGGAAAATGAAGAGGTTTTCATTGCATCTCCAATGAAAACCTTTTGGCAAAATCTTTCTGCCAACTTTGCTGCAGATGGCTCCATCTCGATTCCAACAACTTTACATTTTTTCTCATTAAGTTTCTCAGCAAAATATCCTGTAGCGCACCCAATGTCAAGCACTTTTTCTCCTTCGTTTATTAATTTAAAAACTTGCATATGAGCTTCGAAAGGAGCTGGGTTAAAATCACAATATCTCAATAACATATTGTTCTCCGTCGTTAGGAATTTAAAAGATTTCTTAAAATTAGCATCCCCGTACAGAGAGATACAATTGATTGCGTAATTATGCTTGCGTATGCCGGAGCAAGGAAGTTAAATTTAGGAATAAAAAATAAATTCAGAGAAATGTTTAAAATCGAGGCGATAGCGTAGATATAAAATAATTGCTTTTGTTTCTCCATAACAATTAGCGTAATCATAAATAATCCGGAGAGATAAAGAAAAACCAACG
>CAZTHI010000003.1:0-35960 GCA_964613135.1 uncultured Gammaproteobacteria bacterium | reverse complement strand
AAAGACTCTGGGATAGATAACTAGGGATGGGGTATAATAAGGATGTGTTTGAAAATTATAAGGCCACTAAGAAAGACCTTGAAGCGATTGAGGAAGGAATTAGCGCCGTCTGGCGAAAAGAATTGGATTTTGTCTTTAAAGAGAAAGAGGTTTTTGACCGCACTTCAATCATCAGCTTTGACTCTCAGTTTATTTATCTTTGGAGTAAGCACAAATTTTCTGGACTGAAGCGAGAACCCGCTTCTCTTCCCAACTATTATTTCTCCAAAATCCCCCATCAGCTTTCTTTTACTGACGACGACTATACTGGCTGGCGCGCCTCTCTTTTTAGAAACGACTTTTATCGACTTCTTCCCAAACTTTTTATCACCGGAAGTGAATTTGTAAATCCAGTAATTAGCGGCGGCTTGCTGGCCCCATTTATAAAAATACATCAAGAAAGTCCGTATCCGCTTGATGCTTATAATACTAGAGAAAGTTTTTTAGCCACCATTGTCCATGAATTCGGACATATATACCGGGACCAATATAAGCTGTGGTGGTATTCAAATAAAAAGGAAAATCTCCATTATCTTAACTCGGCGCTAAAGCTTTACCAGGGCAAAAAAATTCCTCGCCTAAGGCTTAAGTTTCCAACACCCTATGGAATCCATGAACTTTACGCCTTCTGCGTCGAATATGAAGCCTCTTCCATTTTTTGGCCAAATCACCAACAAAACCTGAATATCTTTATTAAATATCGACTAAAGGAACTAATTAAAGACGAAAAGAAGAAAGATCTTGAGCGAGAGGATTCGGTGTTGGAACCAAGCCGAAATCCCCATGATCTTGCTTTTGTTTTCGGCAAAATAATTCTCAATCGCTATCCCAAAACCTGGCCTCAAATTTTAACTTCCCCTAAAATCCTCAGGCTCACCATTTAGGTTTTATTTTTTGATAAAATAAGAAAATGAGAGACATAAAAGTAATTCGGGCATCTAAAAAAGACAAAGAACAATTGTTGGGCTGGTTTAAACATTACAAAGTCAAAGGCATTGCTCAAAATAGAGTTGATTGTTATCTTTCTCACAATTTTACCGTTATCGCCAAGGATAAAGAAAAGATTGTCGGAATATTGCAGTGGTCTGTAAAAGAAAACCCGAATGCAGGAGTGGTTGAGTTTGAGGAAGTAGTTGTTTTAGAAAATTATAGAGGAAAAGGCATTGGTTCTTTGATAGTAAAACAGGCTATCCAATCAGTCAAAAGTTATTTTGCCAAAATTGATATTAAACCAAGAAGAATCTTCCTTTTTGTAGACAAGGAAAACAAGGCCGCCAGGGGTTTATATGAAAAACATGGTTTTAAATTTGTTGCAGAGCTCGGTGATTTATTTTCTGATACCGGAGCGGAACTATTTTATTGTTTAAGCTTCCATTAAATTAGTTCTAAACAACTAGCCTCATTTTCAAGATCATAAAGAGCGGCTCTTTTGGCGCCGGTCACAAACTGGCAAGAAGGGGCAAGAAGTGATTCCAAATTTTCCCTCCCCTGTCAAATCCCGCCTTATCGGCCCACTTCGCAGCGAGGCGAGTGAGGCAGGCCCTGGCGAAAAAGACTCTGGGATGCTCTTCTTAACCCTTGACAAACAGAGCAAGATTGATTATATTTATTTCATAAAAGAGCAAATATGTATACTTTACTGAAACCGTTATCAATAAGAGAGGAGTTGCTTAAAAAGAGGCTGCTTATTTTTACATCTAGGGATTTCGAGCGGACTTTTCACCTGCCAAAGTACAAAGCTAAGTATTTTTTGGAGAAAGAAAGCGAGGGTGGGTTATTTTTACGGCTCAAAAAGGGATTGTATGGCTTAAAAACTGATTTGCCAAGCGAGGAAGAGCTTGCTAACCGCCTCTATCAGCCTTCCTATATTTCATTTGAGTATGCCTTGGCTGGCTTTAACGTCCTTCCTGAAATGACTTATTCAGTAACTTCTGCTACTACTAAACCAACGAGAACATTTACGATCGAGGATAAGGTGTTCTCTTACTTCACCATTAAGAAAGAGGCGTATACGGGGTATGCCCTTATCAAGCGAGAGGGAAGATCATTTCTTATGGCCGAACCGGAGAAAGCGTTGGTTGATTACCTATATTTTGTAGTTTTAGGCAAGAAAGCAAATAATGACCGCCTAAATACCTCATCTTTGAAAAAGGGAAAGCTTTTTGAGTACGCTTCTTTATATGGCAGAGATAAGCTCATTAAGCTGATAGAAAAACTGCAATGATTACCAAAGAACAAATTAAAATACTTGCAAATAAATATCAAACCACAGAGCTAAATACTAGGCGTGAATATTTTCAGCATTTGTTCCTCTCATATTTTTATCAACAGCCTCAAGCTGATGTTATTTATTTTAAGGGAGGAACGGCATTAAGAATGGTCTACCAAAGTCCTCGTTTTTCAGAAGATTTGGATTTTTCAACGACCCTTGAGGATATTAAACCAATTGAGCAAGCAATCCTGCAAACATTAGAGGCAATTGAGAAAGAAGGCATCAAGGCTAACTTACAAGAGGCAAAACAGACAAGCGGTGGGTATTTGGCAAAGATTATCTTTCAGGCTTTTGAGCAAACCATATTAATTCTCCTGCATATTTCGCTTCGGGAAGGTGATAAAAAAGGTGAGGTTGTCACTGTTGCAAACGATTTTGTTCCCCCTTATATCATTATAATATTATCACAAGAGCAGTTGATTGATGAGAAAGTCCAGGCCTTGCTTGCAAGAAAAAAGCCCCGAGATTTTTATGACTTATACTTTATTCTCCGCTCAAATCTTTTATCGGCAGAAAAAAAAGACATCTTGCCTCGAACTCTCAAAACACTCAAAGGTGCGGGTATTAACTTTGAGGTTGAATTAAAGCAATTTTTACCCAAAAGTCATTGGGCTATTATCAGAAACTTTAGGGAGACATTAAAACGAGAAGCAGAAAGATTTATTTAATGCCCCAAGTTCCTCTCAACTGATACAATCTCACTCCTGTCAAATCCTGGCGAAAAAGACTCTGGGATATTAAGAATAACGCTGCTATTCTTTGCCTAGACACGTTGGGTTACAATAATCATATGGCGATTGCGGTTGGCGCTTCGGCTTTGGTGATAAATAAAAAAGGTGAGATTTTACTAACCCAAAGACATGATCTGCGAACCTGGGTTTTCCCGGGTGGAATGATCGCCCAAAATGAATCACCGGAAAGGGCCGCCATTCGCGAGGCTGAAGAAGAAACCGGTCTAAAAGTTAAGATTGTGCGCTTGGTCGCCGTTTATGTTAACGATCATTTTCTGAAAAAAACCATTAATTTCTTTTTTCTGGCGGAAAAAATCGGGGGTAAGCCCCAAAGGCAAAAGGGAGAAGTTTTGCAGATCCGGTGGGTAAAAAAGCAAGACGCGGCTAAATTCCTATTACCGAGATTCTACCAAAGATTCCAAGATGCTCTTGCTACCAACCAACAAATTAAGCTGCGAACTAGCCACCGTTTCCCCATTCCCTTAGACAAATTGCCATCCTATTTTTGGCGCCGGACTTTAGGAAAAAGACTGGGGTTGGTAAAGCTATGATTATCGATGCGCACGTTCATCTTTCTCGTTACGGGAATAAGGCAAAATCCCTTGGGGAAAGCCGAGATTTACTGCGACAAGAGATGAAGAGAAATCATGTGGATTACGCCATTGTTATTCCGGATAATGTTGAAGATGATCCGCACATCGCCGATCTTGAAAAAGCAATTAAACTTATCAGAGGGCATAAAGAATTCTTTCTCCTGGGCAGCCCTCGAATAATTCAAAGGGGAAGCAGCGAGGCGCAGAAATATAGGAAATTGTTAGATGAAGGCGTCATCAAAGGCCTAAAATTCTTCCCGGGCCACGACCCGTATTACCCGACAGACGAAAGATGCTTCCCATATTACTCCCTTTGTGAAGGTCTGAGCCTTCCTGTGGTTTTTCATACCGGAGAGAATTCAGACGATCCTGAGGTGTCTAGATACAACGACCCCAAATATATTATTGAGGTGGCCGGAAGGTATCCAAAATTAAAGGTTATTATTACTCACTATTTCTGGCCCAAGATTGAATATTGCTACGAAATTACTAAAGACGTTGCCAATATTTATTTTGAGTTGGCGGGGACGGCTGACCCGAACGTCTTGGAGAAAAGCGGCGGGATCGAAAAAATGAGAGAAATACTGGAAAAGACCGTGAGGGATAGGCCAAATCAGGTCATTTTCGGCACTGACTGGCCGATGTGCGGTGTAAAAAGGCAAATTGATTTAGTAAGGTCTTTAAAGACAAATAAAGAAGAGCAGGAAAGAATTTTTAGTAAAAATGCGATAGAAACATACAAGCTTCAGGTTTGATTGAATAAAGGTTTTGTTAATCACTAATTCTTCCGATATTTTACTATAATCCGGTCATGAGTTTAAAGGAAAATCTGCAAAAAAGATTTTACATTGGGTATGTAAATACGTCTAAACCTCTGGCTTCAAGATCAGTTGTAATAAAAGAAGCTGGGGATCCAAGGGAAATGGCACAAATAACAAAACTTTATATGGACACATATGGGGAGGTTGATTTTCTTGAAAAAGACACTTGGTACGATGTACAAAAAATGAAAAACCTAATTGCGGTGGATGGAAGCAAGTTTCTCGGTTGTGCTACGTGGGAAAAACAAAAGGATAGATTGTTTCTCTTGGCTATATTGACAGTTCCAAAATATTTCAGGCAGGGAATAGCTACCAAACTATTAAACAAAATCAAGAATATCGCAAAAGAATTAAAGTTGCCAAAAATTTTCGTACCGATGAGCAATGACGATCTAGCGAGCTATGTTTTTTATCATAAAAATGGATTTAAACTCGCGGGCGTAGACATTGGCCTTCCTAACAAAAGACATGGAAAAGAAGAACTGGGTTTTTGGGGTTTACCCTGCAGAGATGAATTTTACTTCGAGTACAAAATGACTAAATTCTTTAAAAGCAGCAAAAACCCGCCGGACACTTGGTTCATAAATCGGCTCGCTTAATTGTGTTTCAAATTCAGCAAGTTTAGACATTAAACGTATAAAACCTCGGCAAAACGCTCTTTTTCGTCCCGATCAATTTTATCATTCCAAAAGAGGGTTTATGGCCAAAAAGTAGTCTTTTGGGTGGAAATCCGCCGGGACAAAAGAAGTAAGTCTTGCCTATTCTCTCGATTCTAGGGATGTGGATATGCCCGTAGACCACGATATCATACTTATTTTTATAACGGCGATATAATTCTGCATAATAGTCCGTTAGATTGGGCGGTCTTCCCAAAAACCAGCGCAATTTGTTTTCCCAAATATTCAACTGCTCCTTGAGACGGTTTTGACTTTCTCCGTGGATAAACAATATCCGCAAACCATAGATGTTTTGCCTAGACTCAGTCGGTAAGCCAAGATTTTTTGAATCATGATTTCCCTTAAGGCAGGTAACATTTTTATACGCTTTTAGGTATGGCCTTGCCTCTTCATAACCATCTCCCAAATGAACAATCATGTCTGCCTGGTCTAGATAAAACCTACAACTTAAAAAGTACTGTTTTAAAATATCGGATGACGCCTGGGTATCAGCAAGGCAAATAACCTTCATTTTAATAAAAATACTCCATCATTTTCGTTTCTAATCTTAGATGTCTTAACTCATATCTAGGCATCCGATCTTTAGCATGAGGCAAGTTTCCCAGATTCGCAGTTTTGCCGACAAGACCCAGAGACTGCTCCTTTTTAAGCCTTAAAAATAAGTTTTTCTTTAGATTTGCTAAATATAATCTTATTTTTACGTTTTGATAACGATCAACAATAACGGGATATGTCAGATATTTATCAGCAAGAAGGCCATTGAAATATTGTCCGTTTTTTATTATTACCAACGGTATTTGTGTTATATAACCCTCTTTGATTTTATCGACCCCACAAACATATTCATAAAGTTGCCCTCCAAAATTTCTTTGTAGATAAACCGGGGGCTTTTCTTTAGGATACATTCTATATTCCCTTAAACAAAGCGTGTGGGTAGATTTTACGTACGGATAGTTACATACCAGTTTAAAGATATCCACTGGAACGAAGTGAAGACCGGCGCATCCATTTGGTGTAATTAGCTTCCAGCTAGCATAATCTAACTTACAATTACTGAATAACCGGGTAAAATTTTTTCTAAAAGAATCAAAAGCAGGAGTTTTGCTATTTCTTAAACTTGGGATGGAATTTCCCGAAATAATAATATCCAGATCAACGTCGGAACTTTTATTCAAAAGAGACTCAGATCCCCAAACTGCAGAACCATTAATGAGGATAGCAATTGTTTTCTTATCTTTTAACAACTGCCCAATAATTCCACGGGCAGTCGAAACGAGACTTAGATAATTATTTCTACCAACCACCTATAATATTATACCATATGGTATACTTTGCTCGGCCATGACAAAAGAGATTGTTTTGGTTAATCCCAAGCCTCACCTGTCAAATCTTGCCGATCGGGGTACACCTTCGGGATTATTGGCCGTTGCGGCGGAAACCAACCACCATTTTCCAGACATAAAAGTTGCCATTATTGATGAAGCTTTTGAACAAATTGACTATCGCCAGATGCAGGGGGCTTTGGTTGGAATAACAGTCATGACCTCAGCAGCCCAAAGAGCTAAAGAAATTGCTCAAGAAGCACAAAAAGCTGGCGCTTATGGCGTTGTTTTTGGCGGTATCCACCCCACGGTATGCACCCAAGAAATGTCTAATTATGGGGTTGTTTTAAGCGGTGAGGTCGAAGGTGGAAGCTGGACGCAAGTTCTTTCTGATTATAAAAACGGCCGTCCTTTATCAAAAACTTACTATACGCCGATTGTTTCCTTACAAAACCTTCCCTTGGCTTCTAGAGATATTTATGAATACGCCCAGAAAAGCCATATGCAACAACTTTCGCACGCCCGTGGTTGTCCAATGAATTGCGATTATTGTACCGTTCATTTGGTCGCAGGCGAAACAATTAGACACCGACCCTTAAACGAAACTATTGCCGAGCTCCGAAGACGAAATTTATTAGAAGGAAGAAAAGATCTCTACTCTTTTTTTACCTGCGACAGTTTTGGATTGGGATCCCCAGACTTAAGACTCTTAGAAAGAATTAGACAAGAACTTCAGGGTCGGGATCTAGATTGGTTTGCCCAAGTTGGAATTAGCACACTCGATAACGATAAATTTCTCGAATTAGCTAATTCTGTCGGTCATGCCACGCTTGCTGTAGGCTTAGAATCTCCTTTCCGTGAGAGCTTGGCTGAAGTTAAAAAAGGCATAAAAGGAAAAGACCCACTCAGAGTATTTGAAAAAGTCAAAGAATATCCTAATATCCAAACCTTAGTCGCTCTGATGGTTGGTTTTGATTTCGAACCAAGAGAAATCTTTCCACAAATGTTGAGCTTTATTAAAGGCATCCAGCCAAACGGTGTCTATCTTTCAATTTTAACTCCCCTTCCTGGGACAAAAACTGCCAGGCTATTGACAGACCAGGGCAGGATTCAAGAGACAAACTGGGATTATTATGATACTCGCCATCTGGTTTTTCAGGCACGATACGCCCGTGGTGAAAACCAAACCGGAGCCTGGTCTAAAAATAGTTTTCTTGAAGGTTATGCCTGGCTTATTAATCAAATACCTTCAGCATTACAAAAACCTATTTCAAAACCGGTTCGTTAACCTAGCATAATAAGAGACACTGCCTGAGGCAGAAATGTTATAATACCCATCAATGATGACTGGAGGAAATAAAGAAGTAATTGTTGATATCGATACTACCTTGGGGATTGTACCGATTAAAGGTCAAGGACGGGTAATAAGAATCTAATCTGAGAAAGTCTGTGGGTGGAACTCAAGACCCCAAATTTTGAGTTACGTGTCCCTCGCGGCCACTACCAACCAGATTTGCCTCAAATCCAAAAACTTATTGAGAAATAATATAGCGCCAGATATTCTCTGATAGTTTTTCTAGGAGTTTCCTTCTATATCATATCTTCTATTTTTTCTATTGTATAATGCACTCATGACTCAAGAAATCGAAATGAATTTCAAAGTTACCAATAAAAAGGGTCTCCTGACTTTCCTCAGAAGATGGGCTGATGAAAAGGTTTCGGAAATCAAAATGATCTACTTTGATCGTAAAAATGACGATAGTTTCTATATTAGGATCGAAGAGATAAAAGAAAACGATAGAGAGAGAAGGTTCTTAACGGCCAAGGGTGGATTCAGGAGTGAGAATGAAATTAATAAAAAAAAAGAGGTTTCCATACCCATAACTGAAGACACTCAACAATATATTGACTTCCTACTTATAGTTGGAATGAAATCTGACGGCAGTAAACAGAAAATTCGTCATTATTTTAAGATTGACGGATTAGATATCACTCTTGATGAATGGAATGTAGAAGAGCTGGGCGACAGATTGGAAATAGAGGGTAAGTCCGAAAGTAAAATCAAACAATTCTCACGGAAAATTGTCCAGTTTTGCGACCCAAATCCCTCAAGATAAACTTCTTCTGACTTTCGATTTCTCTATTGCTCAAATTTCCTCGTTCTCTTACAATGTATTTAGAGATTATGGATATCCAAAAGTTCGCGCGTAAGATTTTACCTTTATATGGATTCGATCCCTCCTATCCTCTTTTACTACTCCAAGAGGGAGTTGATAATGATATGTATGTGTTTACGATGGCTAATGGTAGCAAGGGTGTTTTGCGCCTCAGTAAACGTAACATCACCGAAACTGTCGACTTCGAAGCTACGCTTTTAAATTTCCTATTTGAACACCGGGCTCCAGTGCCTGAAATTTTAATGACGACGAAGAGAAATCTCTGGGTAGTAATCAATGGGGTCACAACAGTAGCTTTTCGTTTTATATCAGGTACAACTATAGCGGTTGAACATGATACTAAGCCCGATATCCGATATGCTTGCGCCGCAGGGGAAGCATTAGCGCGATTACACGTAGCGGGCCTTTCTTTTACGTACGAAAATCATAAACGACGCACTATTTTTACCGAATATGAAAGAGCGCTTTTGCGCAGAGATTCCATCGTAAAACTGGATGGGGGTTCCGAGTTTCTAACTATAATTGAATCATATTTGAAATGGGCTCGGCAATATCAAGGCGACATGGGTATTATCCATAATGATTTTATCCCTAGTAATATATTATTTGACAAGTTTTCCGTTTCGGCCGTTGTTGATTTTGATTGGTCATGTAAGGGACCTCTTATTAAAGATTTAGGAATTGCTTTGGCCGAATGGTCACTTCCCGACGGCTTAGAACATCATTGGGAAGAGATATTTATGTCTTTTTTGGAAGGTTACAATAAATCTGCCCCTCAAAAAATATCCCCTGATAAAAATTTATACCAATGGATTTGCTTTTCCTGTTTGAGTGACGCCTGCACTTTTTTTGCAGATTTGCCGACTGATTCACGAATAACCAGAGCTACTCAATGCAGGAGATATAGGAAATTTATCTACTTCGAAAAGTATCTATAGCAGTTAGTAAACTGATATATCGAATTCCATTCGCTATAGCAGTTAGTAAACTGATATATCGAATTCCATTTTCATTTGTCTTATTCAAAAACCGCCGAAATGATTATGCTAATATACAATCATGACCGAGATTGAAATCAGGGGGAAATTATCAAAAGTTAATTTTGAAGAACTTTTTGCCTTTCTCGAAAAGAACGGAAGAATAAAAGACCATTATCACCGACTGTCCGTCGATATTTCTTCCGGCTTCAACGAGGCAACCAAAAGTTGGGATTATTCTTCTTTGTTTGATTTAAGGATTAAAAAGAGCAATGACAAAGAGAAAATTACCATGAAAGTTGGGTCATATGATAAAAAAGAAAGGCAAGAAATCGAAGTTAAACTTCTTCCCGGCGAATTTCTAAACGCCTTGAGTTTATTTGAAGTAATGGGTTATAAATCGGGCATGGTCTATGGCTGGGAAAGCTGGGAATTTGATTACCGGGATTATGAAATTAAACTCTCAAAATATACCGATGATTACTATACATTTGAGATAGAATCTTCGATAGCCGACCCCAATTTGCTGGCCAAGAAATTAAACTTAGTTCCCTATGCTAAAGAAGAGTATCAAAAGGCAATTGAATGGGAAAATCAAAATATCCATAAATTATATAAAAAAGAAGAAATTGAAAAATTGTTAAAAACAATGTTTTAATCTAATGGCACACCCCATGATCATAGACCGGCCTGCTCAGCAAAATCGGACTATGGGAATTTTATATATAGCTCGTCATGGAGAAACTGAAAAAAATCGCGTGGGTATGTTGCTGGGTCAAAAAGACGTTGAACTGAATGAAACAGGAATTGACCAGGCTCACGAACTGGGTAAGAAGATGAAGGATTTTGATATCGACCTGATAATCTCCTCCTCTATGACCAGAACGAAGCAAACCACAGAGATAGTTAACGGCTATATTCATAAAACAGTGAGAATAGAACCACGGTTAAAAGAAAGGAATGTCGGAGTTTATGAAGGACTTACTTTAAAAGAGGTTCAGGAAAAATATCAGAGAGGGTATACCAGCGAAATGGCTTACCATAAAACACCCCCCGGCGGGGAAAGCTCTCAAGAGGTGCAAGAAAGAGTTTTCGCGGTAATGGATGAGTTAAAAAAGGACTGCCCTGACAAGAATATTTTGATTATTTGCCACTCATTCGTAATCAGGATGATCAATAAATACTTTAACCCCAGTATTTCGGCTGATGAGTTTTTTAATTTCACCTTAAAGAACGTGGAAGTGAGAGAATTTAAATTTTGATAATCTTAATTGCAGACTATAATACATTGTGGTCCGTGACCGGCTTGCTCATGGGCCCCTAGTCAAAAACTAGCACGCCTTTAGAATTTTATAGATACCAGCCAGAGACTGCGGCTTAATTCCCGCCCATTTTAGCTCCTTGATTTTTTTAAATTCCAAATCGCTCCAAACAGACAAGCCCTGACTGCGGGCAGATTTAAGCAAAAAGGCAATCACCTGTTTTTCGTCTTTAAGGGTCTGAATTAGTTTTTCGCTGGCTTCGGCTTCCCAATAATCGCCGATAACTGACCCGAGCTTGAACGACCAGATTATGCCTTTATTATCGATAACGTCAATCCGCTCCACCGGCGAAACAAAGCCTTTCTTAAAACCCAAAGATTTTAGTATTAGCAAAAAACTTTTAAGTTCCCTTTTAGCAATTTTAACCGTAACTTCCTCTCTTACCCTTCGCTCAACCCCCGGTTTTCTCTTGTAGACAAAGTAAAAATAAGACTTTCCCCCATCCCATTTTAGGCGAAAATCCTGGTCATTTTCTTTAAAAAAGACCAATATTTGAAAAAGGGGTTTGGCGACTGGCGGTTTTAACTTTTTACTTTTTTGAAGTGGCCCCTGTATCTCAATTTCCATAGTGATATTCCTACGGCGCGAGTTCTTCCCAGACATGGCTGGTGGACCAAAGATCCCGAAGACTATTAATGATGATATCCGGCCGGAAAAGAAACTTCTCTACCGGAGTAAGCCGGTCCCGAATATCGCCAAAACGACGGCCCAGATCAATTTCTTGACCGGCGACAAAACTCCCCTCGCCCGCAAAGGCGGCTGAGCCAGAGCCGGTGGTAATCTTTTTATCGGCCAAAAAGATGCCTTGGGCTTGAGAAACATTATTCCCAAAATTAATATTCCCCGAGGCGATTAAAACCAGTGAGCTGCCATAGGGAACAAGAATATTACCCGTTATTCCGACATTGCCGTCAACCAGAATAATGATTCTTTTCCCGCCCGCCAATTCCCAACCGCCGGCGATGGTTTGGTCACCATCGGCAAAATAAACCCCATCTCCGCTCGGCATTCCTCCGTTAAAATTAGCATTTAGAGACTGCTCCAAAAAGCTATAATAAAAATGAAAATTTCTTAAAACGAACCTGGTTCTGGCCAACCACCCCCAAGACGAGACTTCCGAGTCCAGTCCCCCAAAATAAGCGCTGGTCCCGTAAGAAACCACCCCGGGAAATTGACCATCACCATCCAAGCTAAACACTTTGGGAGGAACCTGAGGCAGAGGATCACTAATCCCTTCCTGAGCGTGAACATCGCCGTCTTGGGACTGAAACCAGGCCCCGTAAGCCACGGGCGGCGTGGGCGATGGCCAGCGGGAGGTTGGCGTCGGCGTTGATGATATTCGCGGCATCGACGTCGGTCCGCCGGTTGGCGGATTCCCGGTGGGCGTCGGGCAAAGGGTGCTCCCCATATCCGATCCCCGACCGTAAAGATTATTGTTTTTCCAACAATAAATATTGTAAATATTGGTAACCGGACAGGTTAAATTTTGATGAGTAAAATGCCATTGGCCGGGGTCGGTAGCGGACTGGCTGGTTAAATAAGTCGTCCCCTGATAAACATCAATTCTCTGCGCTTCGGTGCCATTAAGAACCGTCCAAGAAACATAAATGCGGTCGGCATATTGCCCGTCGCTGGCAGCAACAGCAGCTATTTGACAGGTAGATCCGGGCGGCAAGGTTGGCACCGGGGTGTCGGTTGGTTGGGGAGGTGAAGTGGGGGTCGCCGTTGCCAGTGGACAGGTGGCGGTTACCCGCCGACTGCACTTAACCACGCCGCCCATTTTCCCCTGGAAATCATAAGTATGATTGCATTGTATCCAAGAGGCGGTGGCAGAATTGGTTCCCGGACCGCTGGAGCCAAAAGGAGTTCCCGAATTTCCATCCAAAGAAACATAAATATCAATATTATTATTGGCGGTCCAAGAAATTGTGGTGGTGCAACAGGAAGCGTTACCGCAAGTGGAGGCGGCGGGATTAACCGTGCAGGGATTGGGAGAAGCATTCAAAACGCAAGATGGCATTGGGGTAGAAGTGGGGGTAGGGATCGCGGTTGGGGCTCTGGTCGGCGTCGCTGTGGGCACCGGTGCCCCGCCACAACCATTCGGTCGGCAATAACAACTGTTGGCATCAAAATGACAACCTTCCCAAGACCATCGGTCGTCACCATAAGGGTGACAATGGGACTGAGTCGTCGTACCGGCCGAACAAAAATCATTGGCGGAACAAGTGCAAGTTGTATCCGACATGGTATGGGCAAAAATTAAATTATTTTTGGGAAAAAAATTTAAGAAAATAATGGAGAAAAAAATTAAGAGCTTAAATTTGCTGGGCATTAAAAATAGTCTACAAATTTTTACCGGCAAAGTCAAAAAGATTTTTTCTCACGCTGCTTTTTCTCATTTAAACCATATCAGAATGGACAACATGAAAAAGTAATGACGCTAAATTTTGGCCATCAACGAGCCCGGTTTTCCTTTTTGCTCAATAATAATAAAAGCATGAAAGTTTTGAAAAATGCTGACATCGGCCGGCAAATTTTTTTCAAAAAAGTTTTTCAAAAAATCATAATTTAAATTGGTCGCCAAATTATTTTTCCTAACCAAGCGCCTGGTGTATTCATCAACCACAAAACTTGGTTTGTCCAAAGCATAAAGCAAAATTACGTCCGCGGTTTCCGGGCCAATGCCATAAAGGGAGAGCAACTGGCGCCGAGCAGTTTTCAAATCCGTTTTCATGAAATTCTTCAATCCCCCATATTCCTCAGCGATAAAAAGGCAAAAGTCGAAAATCCGTCGGCTTTTAGTGTTATAAAACCCAGCCGGTTTTATCAACGAGACAAGTTTTCCCAAATCATTTAAGGCAGCAATCTTTTTTAAAGAAAGCCATTTTTCTTTTTTCAAATTCCGCAGGGCCAAGTCGGCGTTGTGCCAATTAGTACGCTGGGTCAGAATCGCCCCCAGAACGATTGTCCCTCGGTCCCTTTCCGATTTTTTACCGGCGCACCATTGGGGCCAAAATTTTACCGGTGGCCCGTGTCTGGCCAAAAGCTCAAGATATAATTGATAAATCCGGGTGTCCACGCTATCATTCTAAACGAAATGAATTTTTTAGACAGGTTTACCGGGTAGTAACCCAAATTCCCAGGGGAAAAGTGATCACTTATGGCGCCGTCGCCAAAGCTTTAGGAACCAGAAACAGTCGCTTGGTCGGTTGGGCGCTTCACGGTAATAAAAATCTAAAAGTTCCCTGCCATCGAGTCGTTTTTAAAGACGGGGGGCTGGCGCCGCATTATGTTTTCGGCGGTGAAAAAGAACAGCGAAAAAGATTAGAAAAGGAAGGCATCAAATTCATCGACGGCAAGGTGGATCTAAAAAAATATTCCTGGCAACCGGATCAGTCAAGAAGTTGAGCGATGGCTATTTTCATTGCTTCTGCCAGCAGGTCCTCTCTGACAATCTTTACTGTATGTTCTTTTTGAAAGGGGACTCCCGCCGAAGGCGCGATTGCTTCTTGCCAGTCTTTATTAATAACCACTACCCAGGCAACATCAAACCATTTACCGCCCGCTTTTATTAGCCCATTTTCGATCCCGAGGCACCAATCGGCTTTTTTATAAAGATATTTACATTGGCGCGCCCTATTGCGGGCGCCCTTGAGAATTTCCCGATTACCAACTGGTTGTTCGGCAACATCAGAGGCAGTTTTGGCCTCAACAATCTCAGTCGAAAATTTGGGAAACAATTTGCGGAAAGCTTGCCTCACGGCCGCAGTTTTATGTTGACCGGTTGAACCAACGACGATTTTCATTTCAATTTTTTAATTAGTTCTCTAGGGGTCTTTATAATCTCGTCAAATAAAACATTCCGACATGGCTCGTCTTTATCTTCGTTTAGGGCGTAAATCGGTTTTCCCAAGGCCTCGGTAAAGCCCAGTTCTAAAGTTGAGCTATTGCCTAAGTAGCCCTTTTGGTTATAAAAATAAACCGCGTCAGCTTTTCTAATAGAAGTGAATTGATGGTGGGTCAGGCCGAGAAATGAAAATCGCCTAAAATGCTCGGGCAGATCTCTGATCTTGGGGTCGGTGTTAAAAATCGGTTCGTAAACAACTATGCCGGCCTTCTTTAATTTAGCGGCAAATTCTCTGATTTCTTTTTTGAATCGGCGGGAGCCACAAATAACAATTGATTTCATATCAAAGACCTGCGCAGGGGATTATTTTCATCGGAACCTTAAACAGAAATGGGGTTCTCACTCCGCTTTTCTGGGCCAGGCGGACGGCAACATTGACGGTTTTACCTTTTCCTACAACCCGTCTTTCGTCAGAAGAAAGAGCTATCCATAATCCTTTATATTTTTGATAAATTTTGGTGAAATCCATTGGTTTTCTCCTTTAAAATATTTTACCTTTTCCCTTGATAATTTGCAAGGCGGTTTTAGGAAATTCAAAAATCGAAGGAATGATTTTCAAAATCCGGAAAATGAAAAAGGTGGTGATCATTAAGACCAGACCCTCACTCAAAACCGTCACCCAGGCGGCGCCAAAATAAGAGAACCGGGGGATCACCAGTAAGTTTAAGGCCACGTTAAAAACCAGGGCGCCGCCGGCCACCCAAAAATAAGGTCGCTGTTTGCCCAGGGCGACAATGGTGTAGCCGGTTAGATGGTTGAAATAACTGATGAACATCGCCAAGGTTAAGATCCGCAAAACGGGGACGGCATCGCCAAAATCGTTAAACTTTTGTTGAGTTAAAATCCGCACAATTAAAGGCGCGGCGGCCCAAATCACCACCAGAATGACCGCGCCGCCCAATAACAAAATATCGAAACTTTGCTGATAAATTTGGCGGAGTTTGCCGCTCCATTTGCCTAAATCGCTGTACTGAGAAATCACGGGTAACAGGGCGTTCATTAAATAAGCGGCGCCTAAAATTAAAACATCATAGACCCGATAGGCAATACCGTAAATACCGACCGGCCCGCTGCCCTTCATCATGCCCAACATGACAGTGTCGATTTTATTGTCGATGGTAAACAGCATTAAAATCGCCCCCATCGGCAACGATTCGGAAATTATTTTCCGGACCATCCCGGCGTCAAAAACAAAAATATATTTAACGGTTTTAAAAGCAAGTGCCGCGGCGGCCAAAGCCGAAACAAAGCCGGCCCCAATCACCGCCCAAACCAACGGCGCCAAGCCCAAGCCTTTTTGGATGGCTAACCAAGAAAAAAGCAGAATGAGCAGACTGCCGAAAATGTCGACCAGGGCAGCCTTATACATCTGCAGTTTAACCTGAAAAACAATTAAAAATGAAGCCTTGGTGGCCACCAAAAAAACAATCAGGCCGGCCATCTGGATGACTTGCCGCAACGGCTGCGGATCCTTGGTCGGCAAGGGCATCACCCAGGAGACCAGCATTAACAAAACCGCGGCGGCCAAGGAAAGACCAAGCCGCAAAATAAAAAGATTGGCCAGCCATTGGGGACTTTGGTCTTTATTTTTGGACACTTCTCTGACGCCAATGGTGGCGGTGCCCCAATCGGCCAAAGAACCAAAAAGAATCGCCAGGGTAATGACAAATATATAATCGCCATAACCCTCTTTGCCCAGGTAGCCGGTCAGAAGAATAGTGGTGATTAAAGTCGTTAAAACGGTGATAATTTTTGCAGCAACTTGGACAATGGTATTGAGGGCGACTTTTTGCGAAAGTGACATCGCCGTTATTTTAGCACAGTGTGCTAAAATCTGGTTAAACCCCGCCTCGCCGCCAGGCGGGCCTTAAACCGTTAAACTTTTAAACCTTAAAGTATGACGTCGGTTAAAAGATTCAAAGACTTAACTTGCTGGCAGGAGGGGAAAAGATTAGTTAACCTCATTTATGGGCTAACCCGCCAAAAAACTTTCTCCGACTTTTCCTTAAAAGACCAAATTCAGCGGGCGGCCGTTTCCGTGATTTCCAATATCGCCGAGGGGTTTGAACGCGGCACCAGAGAAGAACTGATTTATTTTCTTTTTATCGCCAAGGGATCCTGCGGCGAGGCCCGCACCCAACTTTATATTGCCTTGGATCAAAAATTCATTAGCCCCCAGGATTTCCAACAAGCTTCGGTTTTAGCCAAACGGGTTTCGGCCATGATTTACTACCTAATTCAAAGTTTAAAGGTTTCAGGGTATAAAGGTTTAAAATATAAATCGGCCAAAAAAGAAGAAAGCTGGGAAGAATTTATGCGAAAATACGCCCCCGACACTCTCCAGAAACTCAAACCCTCTTAGTCTTTTTAAACCCTTAAACTTTTTAACTTTTAAACCCTCTTTGTCCTTCCCAACTCAGCCCCAAAACAAGCGCGAAGAGAAGTTGGTTTTGTTGCAGCGTCAGCCAATAATGATCCGCCAGGCCCAGCAACAGGATGGCACCAAGCGCAATGGACAATGGAGAATGGAGAATTGATAATTTCTTGAAGGTTAAAACCAAAAACCAGAGAAAAACCAGCAAGCCGGTCAGGCCGGTTTCGGCGGCGATCAAAAGATAAATATTATGCACCGGTTGGAGCCAGAAGGTAGTGCCGATCGGTCCCCAGAATTCCGGCAAGCGGACCAAAAAATTATTCAAACCGACGCCCGCCAAAAGGTTGCCTTGGATCATTAAAACTGCCGCTTTAATCAATTGGAGTCGCTGAGAAATCGCCTCGTCGGCGGAATAACTAGTAACTAATAACAAACAACTAATAACTAATAACAAATAACTAATAACTAGAAAGAATTTCTTTTTTCGGAAAAGACAGAAAAATGCCACGAGCAAGCCCACCAGCCAAACCGAGCGGGAGAAAGAGAGGGCGATGGCCAGAATAGGGAATAGGGTATAGGGAATAGTGAATAGCTTATGCCTTTGAAGAAAATATGGCAAGGTTAAGATTAAACCCACCAGCAGAAAGCCGGCCAGAGCGTTGGGGTGGGAGAAGGTGGCGTAGGGCCGCATTAAAAGTTCACCGTTGACCACTGCTTTGGCAATTCCCGGCGTGGCCACGGTAAAAGTCCGCTCGCCCAACCACCAAAAAAGATCACCCAGGGAAGATTGTTTGAAAAACTGAACCAGCGCAATCAGAGAAGAGTAGAGAACAGCAATAGAGAGCGTCTTTCGTATGACGTCTCGCGTCTCGCGGCTCTTGGCCACATAAAGACCAAGTAAAGAAAACTCCGCGATTTTGGCAAATTTATACAGCGCTGCCCTTTGGTTTTGAGCCAGGAGCGAACCGGCTAGCAACAAAACAAAAACTGCTAATATCCACCAATATTTCCGTAATTCGTAATTCGTAATTCGTAATTCGCGAATTCGCCAACAGTCCAAGCCCCATAATCCCAGTATTACTACGACCAAAAGATCGGTTAAATAAATTGTCGGCGCCAGATAATCGATCCGCAGGCCCATGACATAAGCAAAATTAGGCCAAAAGTGAGCGCCAAGCTGGACAGGAAGTAGCAAACAAAGTGCCCCAAAAAAACTACGATGAAGGTTGTTTAGTCTTAACGACCACATGCCGGTCTTTGCCTTCACCCTCGGAAAGCGTTTCCACTGCCGGGTCCGCCGCCAGAGCCAAGTGAATTAGGCGGCGATCAAAAGCAGACATCGGCGGTAGGGTTTGCGGTTGGCCGGAGAGTTTAGCTTCCTGAGCCACTGAGACAGCCATTCTTGCCAAAGATTCCTGGCGTCTTTCCCGGTAATCGCCAACATTAACCAGGATTTTGGTCCACGCTCCCGATTTCCGCCAAACCATCATTCCCACGATCAGCTGAATGGCCGCCAAGGTTTCGCCGTGATAGCCGATTAAAATCCCCGGCTCCTTAGTTTCCAGCTGGACATTAAAAACCCCTTCGCTTTCTTCAACAGAGATCTTTACTTCCACCCCCAAGCGGCTCAGTAAATCTTGCGTTATTTCCTCAATGGTCTTTAATTTTAAATTTTCCATTTTCAATTTTCAATTTATTTATCCATGGTGTCAAGCCTCCCCAGCCGCTCACAAAATATTGCTGAACGGCGGTAAACAAAGAAAAGATAAACCAGTACAAAACCAAACCGGAAGGAAAAGTAAAGCCGATTAGAATGGTCATCAACGGAAAAAGATAGGTCATTTGTGTCTGCATGCTGGTCGCCATGTCGTCGGTTTTTTCCGGAGTTTGGGCCGCGTCTTTTTGGACGGCCGCTAGCACCGGCATCATCATTTTGGAAGAGATCAGTTGAATTAAGGCCGCGGCGATTAAAAATAGCCCCGGCAAAGGAAAGCCCAAACCGGCCACTTTAATCACGTCCGGCTTGGCCAAATTCAGCCAGAGAAATTGGGTGTTGATGACCGTGTCTTCCGCCAATTTTAACGGTTGATAAAGCAAAGTGTTTAGCTTTCTAACTACCTCCTGGGCGTTGGGATTTAACACCTGGATAAAGGCCTGATAGAGAGCAATTAAAATCACCAGTTGGACAATTTGCGGCAAACAGCCGGCAGCCGGGTTGATACCCTGTTGGCGATAAAAATCCATTTGCGCTTTAGCAAATGCCTGCTTGTCGGAACCGTATTTTTTCTTAAGCCGTTCTAATTCCGGCGCCAATTGGCGCATTTTTTCGGCCGACTTCATGGAGGGGAGAGTCAAGGGAATTAAAACGGTACGGAGGGCCACCGTCAAAACGATAATCGCCAGGCCAAAATTATGGAAAAGTAGCTGATATAAAAGCATCAGGAGATTAACAAACGGTTGGTATAGCAAAACGTTCCAGAGTTCAGTCATAAAACTAATAATACTAAAATCTCAATTTCAAAATCCAAATGCCAATTCAAGTTCAAAGTCCAATCCGCTGGCTGGCGGATGATTTGCCATTTGAACTTTGTAATTTGGATTTATTTCAAAGGATCAAACCTCCCTCGACTCCATGGGTGACACTTCGAGATCCGCCTTAATCCCAACCAACTTCCTCGCATTATACCATACCTTTCGATGGCCTGATAGGTATATTCCGAGCAAGTGGGCCGGAAACGACAGGCAGCATCAGAAAGAAAAAGAGCCTTCAGAATTGAGGAACGAACCAAGAATGATTTTTGGTAAAGTCTAATTAGTCGAAGGGTAAATTTTTTCATTTAAAATTCTTTCTGTCTCCGCCTTAACTTCCGCCAGAGTCTTGCCCAAAATGGTCCGTTTGGCCAAAAAAACAAAATCCCACCCCGGCCGGAATTGTGGCAGCAAAGCCCTGGCTGCTTCCCGCATCAGCCGGCGGACCCGATTGCGGCGGTTGGCCTTCAAATGAATTTTTTTGGAAACAATAAAGGCAATGCGGGGAAAACTGTCTTTGGTTTTCGACAATTGCGGCGCCACCAGCAAACCGAAAAAATTACCGGGAAAAATTCGGTTATCTTTTTTAATCCGGGCCAACTCAGTTTTTAAGGAAAGCCGATATTGTTTGGGAAGCATAAAAAAGATAAACTCTAAATTCTAATTTCTAAATCCTAAACAAATCCCAATCATCAAAATCCAAAATTTTAAACATTTGATATTTGAGTTTTGATATTGTTTAGAATTTCGAATTTCGTGCTTCGAGTTTTTAGACGGTGAGTCGCTTGCGGCCGCGGGCCCTGCGTCTTTTAATGACCATCCTGCCGTTAGCGGTGTCCATGCGCCGCAAAAAGCCATGCCTTTTGACTCTTTTTAATTTTTTCGGTTGCCAGGTTCTTTTCGGCATATCATAATAATACCAGACTTTTCTCTCCTTGACAAATTGTGGATAAAAAGAAAAATCCCTAATTTATGCTATAATGTTTTGACTTTAACTTAGGTTTTTATGATTACCATCTCCGCTATTCTAATCAGTCATAATGATAAATACTTATTGGTCCAGGAGAATAAGCCTAACGATATAGGGTGGACTATTTCAGCCGGAAGAGTGGGAGGCAGTGAATCGCCGGAAGAAGGTGCGATCCGGGAAGCAGAAGAAGAAACTGGCTTGGAGGTTGAAGCAAATAATCTTCTTAAAACATTTAGGTTTGATGAGAAAGATACAGAAGTAAAAGTATATAAAGGAAGGGCTGTTGGTGGAAGTTTAAAGCTAAACGAAAAGGAATGTATGGGCCTAGGTTGGTTTAGTCGGGAAGAAATTGAACATCTTGATTTGAGAAGAGAATTTATACTAGAGGCCATAAAAACCGATATTAAGAACATCAAAAACCCAAAGGCATGAACAACTCGGAGCGACCACAGACTAATCAAGGTGATGTGCTAAAGAAATGGGTAAAAGATTTCGCCATATTTGTGTAAGCGTCCCCGGCAGATTAAATTGTTTGATAAAAGACCCTATTGCTCTAGTAAAACGAGAAACTACGGGGCAATTTAACTATGGAGAAATATCTTTGGGGGTAGATTTGATGACTCATGCAGAAGCCGATTCCATTGAAGGAAACGAACTAATTGTTGGCAGCAGCGTGAGACGCCCGGGCCTGGTTCGACATTTTGCTGAAATTGTTAGAAAAAGCATTAACTATCGGGGGGGTGTCCATGTTGAGGCGAGTAACGATTTTCCTTATTCTCATACAGGATCTGGTTCTTCGGCAGCATTAGCTACCGCCATCGCTTTAGCTATCAATAAACTAGCTGGTGAACCAATAAAAACAGAGGCTCTTCCTTTATTTTTAGCACAAAACTATGGAGAAGAAATCGAAGACAACCCTAACTTCCCTAAACCAGACTCTAGGGGGGGGCAATGGCAAGGGAAGCTGAAGCTGTTTTTCAACACATCTTGGATTCTGCTCAGTACATGCAACCTTTTTTTGCTCAAAGATTTCAGGAAATTCGGGAAGCAATGGAGACAAGAGATATTAAAACTGTAGGAAGGGCAATAGAAAAGGTTGACTCGGATGAAGTAATAATGCAGGGGTACAATAATATGTTCCCCGGAATTAGCGAACAATATAAAAGCCTAGTGCTTTCTTTGCAGCACCATGGTCCGATCTGCACTTTTATTTCTTCAGCCGGGCCAACTTTTATCACAATTTGCTCAATGGACAAACAAGAAGAAATTGCAAATATTCATAGAAATATGGGATTACCGGTGCCCCGCGTTCTGGTAAAACGACTACAATTCGAGAACTGGGGAAAAGATTTAAAACATTTGAAGAGCCAGTTGTAAGAGTAATTAAACAACAAGTAGATCAATTAAGGAGACGCGGCGGAATAGATGTCTCCCTACACAGTTTACCCTTAGAAGTAATTTTTTCGGATTTAAGAGATTTCCTTAGTCAAAGCCAGAGACTTTTTATGGTTGATTACTCTGATGCTCGATTATACGATATTTCCTTTTTTGATCGTGGATTACCTGATTTGGTCGTCTTGCATGAATTACTTGATGTTCCCGTATCTGCAGACTTAATTGATATTATTAAAGACCATCGTTATGGCAACACTGTTTTTGTGTTTGATTTATTAGACGAAAATACCTTTAGTCAACACGCCAATGAACGTCCAGCCATGTTTGGTTCGTACGAGAAATGTCAAAGGATTAGAGACAGAATTATTGAGGTATACCAACAAACCGGATACTCTATTACAATCGTTCCCTTTGATTCAGTGGAAAATAGAGAATTGTTTGTCGTAAGAAAGATTAATAAGAACCCGGCGAATGATTGAATTAGACAAGATTTTTTACCAGTTGACAAATTGTGGATAAGTTGTTAGATTGAATTTACCTCGCCCGCCTTCAATGGATAAAGAAAAAGTTTGGCAAACTGTCTTAGAAAATTTAAAATTGAACCTGTCCTCGGCTAATTTCGCCACTTGGTTTCCCCAAACTTTTGTGACCGGTTTTAAAAAGATTGCGGCCAACCGGCAAATCACGGAAATCGGTTGTCCCAATCTTTTTGCCCGCAACACCATTGAAAACCGCTACTACGGTTTAATTAAAACCGCCTTGGACCAGGCGACGGGAATGAAAAACGACGTGGTTTTTACGGTCAAACAAAGTAGCAGGCCCCCCTTCGCCAAGGCTACGGTGGGGCAAGCGAGCCAAAAAGAACAGCCCTTGTTTGAGGGAATAGAGGAAAGACCGGAGGTCAAGGAGGCGGTGGCAAGCATCGGTCTGCGGCCGGATTTCAATTTTGAGACCTTCGCCGTTTCCTCCACCAACCAAATGGCCCATGCCGCGGCGCAAGCGGTCGCGCAGTCCCCTGGAAAGGCCTACAACCCCTTGTTTCTATACGGTGGTGTTGGTGTTGGTAAAACACATTTAATGCAAGCAATCGGCAACGCGGTTTTGAGCCGCCACCCCCGAACCAAAATTATTTCCTGCACCGGCGAAGAATTTACCAACGAAATCGTGGATGCTATCCGCAAGAAAACCACTGATGATTTTAAGCAGAAATACCGCACCGCCAAAATTTTAATGGTGGACGATATCCAGTTTATCGCCGGTAAAGAAAAGATTCAGGAAGAGTTTTTCCACACTTTTAACGCGATCTTGCGCGTCGGCGGCCAAATCGTGCTAACCTCCGACCGCCGGCCGGAAGAAATCAGCAAATTGGAAGACCGTCTTAGATCCCGGTTTGAGGGCGGCCTGACGATTGATATTCAGCCACCGGATTTTGAATTACGAACGGCCATTTTGCTGATTAAAGCCCAGCAGCGAGGTATTAAAATGCCCATGGATGTGGCCCAGCTCATTGCCGGCAACATCACCTCCATCCGGCGCATGGAAGGTTTCTTAACCAGACTTAGCAGCGAGATTCAAATGAAAAATATTCCTATCTCTCCGGAGCTGGTCCAAGCTTTATTGGGCCAAGCCAGCCAAGCCAGTTTGCCGAAAAAATTAGTCAAGCCCAAAGAAATGGTGAAGAGTGTCGCTTTTTATTTTAATCTCAAGGTCGGCGATCTTACCGGACCCAAGAGAAATAAAATCATTGTCGTGCCCCGGCAAATCCTGATGTATCTTTTACGGACCGAATTTAACACGCCGTTGATGGAGATCGGCCAGCTGTTGGGGGACCGGGATCACACCACCGTCATGCACGGTGTGGATAAAATCACCAAGCTGCTCCCAAGCTCTGAGGATATGCGGGTGGATATCGCGGAGATAAAAAAACGACTTTATGCATAATTTAGGCTATTCCACAAAGATTGGTGCACTTATCCACAATTGTTGGGAAACTTTTAACCGGCTTGTGAACAAAAACAAAGCCCGAAACCCGATATCAAAAGGCAAGCCGTGTCCACTTATCCACAACTCTACTACAACTACTAGTTTTCTCTTTACAAATGAAAGACGAGAGGATACAATCAACCTATGAAACTTTCCGTTTTCCAAGAAAACCTTGTTCGTGGTCTTACCATTGTTAGTCGCTCCGTGACCACTAAAGCTCAATTACCGATTTTAGCCAATATTTTACTGGCCACCGATAAAGGCCGACTGAAACTTTCCGCCACCAATTTGGAAACCGGCATTAATTTTTGGGTGGGCGCCAAGATTGAAAAAGAAGGCGCGACTTCCATTCCCGCCAAAATTTTCAACGAATACGTCGCTTCTTTACCGGCCGGGAAAATCGATTTGGAGCTGAAAGAAAATTTGCTGTCTTTAGGCTGCGGCAATTACCAGGCCAGTTTTGTCTGTTTGCCGGCCGGTGAATTTCCCAGTGTGCCGACGATCACGTCCGAGCCGGAAATTTCTTTGGAAAGCCACGCTTTTTCTAAAGCGATTGGTCAAGTGGCTTTTGCGGCGGCCCAAGATGAAGGCCGGCCTCAACTCAACGGCGTTTTGGTCCGTTTGGAAGAAGATGATCTGACTTTGGTGGCCACCGATGGCTATCGTTTGAGCTTTCAAAAAATTAAAACCACTTTAAAAGGCAAAGAAATTAAAGAGTTGGCGGCCGGTTTGCTGATTCCTTCCCGAACCCTGGCGGAGGTTGGTAGAATTATCGGCGAGGCGGAAGAAGGTAAAACTTTGGGCTTAACGATTACGCCGCAAGCCAATCAGGCGATTTTTTCCACGCCCGAAGCGGAAATTGTCACCCGCTTGATTGAAGGGAAATTCCCCGATTACGAAAAAATCTTACCGGGGAAGGCGACCACGAAAATCACCTTGGATAGAGTCAGCTTGCTGGGAGCGGTGCGGACGGCGGCCATTTTTGCCCGTGAATCAGCCAATATTATTAAGTTCAAAGTTCAAAGCTCAAAGTTGCAAGTCAGCGCCAATGCGGCGCAAGTTGGGGAAAACGCGATTGAAGTCGAAATCAAGACCGAAGGTGAAGGTGGCAGTATCGCTTTTAATGCCCGCTATCTTTTGGATTTCTTAAATTCCAACGAAGCCCAGCTCATTAATTTTGAGATGACCGGACCGCTGGCGCCGGGTGTTTTTACCAATGCCGAAGAAAAAGAGGCCCTGCATTTGATTATGCCGGTCAGGGTGCAGGAATAAGATACCTGATTTGGTGCGTCGCCGGGTCGACTCCGTGAGAACTTATCCATTCCAAAACGTCTTTTTTAATTTGAGCCGCTTGACTCGCCTCTCTAATTTCTACTTTTAAAGATAAAGGAGCGGTGTAATCAATCGAGAAGGCTTCGGTTTGGTATGGCAAAAAGGCAGCCAAGGGAAATCGTTCTTTAAGAGAACGAAAAAGGTCTGTCGGAGACTCTCCTTTGCCTTCCTGAAAAGGCGCTGGTGAAGGCAAGATAAATTGGACAGGGGTTGGGGTTGGGCCAGAAATTTCCGCCGGAGCCGGCGGCTGGTATAAAAATAAGCGCCAAAAAACTAACCCGCTCGCCGTGGCGGCTAAAATCAAAATCAAAATAAATAAGCCGTTTATTCTTCTCACTGTGGTCTTAAAAACCCGTCAAAATAAACCGGATTAATCTCAGTAATCTGAATCGCGCCGCCGTTGGTCCCCCAGGCTTGGGCAACTCTAATTGAATCGGCATTTTTTTCGATAACGATAGCGATATGTCCATCGTTACTTCCTCTCATTATAACTAAATCGCCAACTTGAACGTTTTGCATATTGGTATTTATTGGCTGATAGCCGACCGGTGGTGGCGGGTTTAGGTAGCCTTTGGCATCGCGACCGCCACCGGGATCTTTTCCTAAGGCGGCCATTACTCCCCGGACAAAGCCAACACATTGTAGGCCCGGTCCGACTTCAAAAACAGAAAAGTGAAATTGAGAGATAATTGTTTCTTTATTTGGTAAGGAACTGGAGCGGAGACAAACTTCGGTTCTGGCCCAGGTGCCTTTATTAACAGCAGCAATCCCACATTGATTAAGTGTCCAGATAGCCGTTTCCCCAAGCTGGCTGGTAGGAGACGGCGCCCGGGCAACAATCGGATTGCCTAAATTAGAAATTTGTCCACCGTGACCTTTTTGAAAAGCGCCCCCGACAGCCATGATGGTAATAACCGTGACTAAAACCACAACCACGATAGCTCCAATGACAGCCACTAAAGGAAGGGCGGCGGGCAAAGAAACGGCGGTTAGCCCGGATAAAAAACCCCCCATTGTTCCAGCGGCTTTTGGTAAAAAGCTGGCCACGCGGCCAGCCATCCCGCCGAGGAATTTACCCACGGCGATTTTTTTGGTTCCGGCTTCAATTGTTTTCCTGATCGCCATTTTCCCCAGCGAAGTAACCATAGAAACCACGGGGTTTTCAGGCTGTGGTTGAGATGGCAACGGTTGGGGTCGAGACGACTCTGGCTGAGAGACAGCCTGAGGGGCAGGGGCGATTTTCGGGGTTTCAAGTGGAGGAACGATTACTTTTTTTGGCTTTGTTAACCTAGAGATAAGCTTACCAATGGCGATTTTTTCAGCTCCGGGTTCAGCGACTCTTCCAATAATCCTTTTCCCTAGCCTAGTAAAAAAAGAAATAATTGGGTTTTGAGGAGACAGCAGGGATGGTGATGATTGAGGTGACGGGGATTGAAATTGAGGTGGTTCCGGTTGAGAAACAGCCTGAGGGGTAGGGGGAATTCCCGGAGCTTCGAATTGAGGAATGGTTACAGGGGGAGAAGGGATTTCTGGTTCGGGGGCAAGTGGTTTTTTGGGCTTGGTAAATCTGGAGACAACCTTACCAATAAATCTCTTGATTGTTTTCTTAATGGTTAAGCTGATATTCATTTTAGATTGGCCGGTTTTGGGCTTGGGCTAAAATCTCCGAAGGTTTAGTGGTCACCAGGCGGTGCTCTTCGGGCGAAGCGACCACGCGGAGAGCGACATGATTTTGGCCGGCAAAAAATAAGCCCTCGCCCACGTCTGCGGAAAGCAACAGCTGTTTTTCGCCCTCGGAAAGATAGAAGGTTTCCGCCACTTTATCAATGGAAGCCGAAGATTGCTTCATTAAAATTTGTAACGACGAGTTGCTGACAATCGCTTTGCCGTAATCGGTGCCCAAAAAATCCTCCACGTCCTGGGTGATGGTAGTGAGGCCCAAATAATATTTACGCGCCCGTTTGGCAATCGAATACATAAAGCTGGCCGAGTCCGGATATTTCATCAGGTACCAGGCTTCGTCCACGAGCAAAATTCTTTTTTTCATTTCGCGGCGGATTTTCGTCCAAATATAATCCAAAATGATAAACATGGCAATCGGCCGGAGTGTTTCTTCCAGATCGCGGATGGAAAAAACGGTAAAGGGGTTTTTAATATTGACGTTGGAGGGCTGATCAAAAATACCCATAAAGCTGCCCTTGACGAATTTCTCAATCCGGTCGGCGAGTTGTGAAGCCTGTGGTTCTTCCATACCCCGCAAGGCTTTGTACAAATCCTCCATCAGTGGCGGCTCCCGGTTTTGCGTGGCCGGTTCGGGGGTAATGCCTTTCATTTTGTAAGTCAAAATCAAGGCCCGGTCCAAAACCGCTTCTTCAGTCGGGTTCAGCTGGCCCATGATGACCTTAAAGAGTGAATGAAGCCCCAGGATTTTTAAGTTCAGCTCGTTTTCCCCTTCTTCGTAAATCGCCGATAAGTCAAAGGGATTAATTTTGGCAGGACTGCGGAATCCGAAAGTAATGTATTCGCCGTTAACGGCCTCGCATAAAGTTTTATATTCCGCCTCTGGGTCAATGACGATAATTTCCGTGCCGAACATTAAAGACCGCAAGATTTCCAGTTTGACCAGATAGGAATTGTGAACAAACATTCCCCCCAAACCAGCCAGAAAAACCTCGTTGTTAACCATTAGGTCATAGACGTATTTTTCTTGATGCTTGATTCTCTCGATTTTGGCAATGGGGTCCCAAAAGAGATCAGAATTGGCTAAAAGCTTTAACCAAGAAAGTTTTTCTTCAGCATGACGGAGGGAGAGCTGAATTGAACGATATTTTTGGTTAAGATACTGAATAGCCAGAATAACTTTTTGATATTGAGTGTCGCCGTTTTTGTTTTGAGTGACGGCATCCCAAAGTCCGTCATCAAATTTTCGCAAAGAAAGACCAGAGACGGCAAAGGATTGATAGATCGTTTCTTTTACTTCAGGAACGGCGATGGTTTGGCCGTCGACAGTCTGGTAGAGCCGTAAAACATTTACTAATCCTGGAGAAACCGCTTGATTTTTCATTAATCTCCAGGACTGACCTAAATTTTGCCAGGCTAAACGGTTGAGCTTTCGGTGATAAGTGGTCCTTTGATAAAGTTCTTTCAGATCAGGCAAGCTCTTGAGAAAGATAATTTTTTGGCGATTTTCTTTAAGCCCCTGGATGCGCCCCTCGCAATCCTTAATAATCTGTTTGAGAATTTCCCTGGAGGGTGTTTTCTCGCCTCTCATCAGTTCGCAAAAGTAAGCCGGGGCCTTGATTTCTGAAGCAGAAAAAAGAGCCCGGTAAAGTTTTTTGAGGATCGGCTCAAGAGCAGGAATGGTGTCAACGTTGGTGTTGGTCGCTCGTTTTATAAATTTTTCTACTCTTCTATTCTTCTGGGCATTTAAGAAGCCAACATTTTTAATAAAGGACAAGAGGTTGTCTTGGCCGGAAATAACCAGTTGATAGTAGTAGTCTCCCTGATGATTTGTATTAGTTGCTCTTTTCCATTTTTTTCTGATTCGGGCGACAATGCCGAACCGCAAAAGCAAATAGGTCAAATCAGAAACAAGCTCTTTGGATTTAGAGGTCGCCCCGACTTCACCATTGGAACCAGTTTCCCCATCCCCTTCAAAATAAGCTCGCAGATAATTAGCAACCTGTTTATTGGAGAGGGAAAAAATAACCGGCGGCACCCGTTTTTCTCCCGATTTCCCTCCGGCCCCAAGAGCGATGAACAATTTTTTAAACCAGGCTGGCTGAAGATAAAACCCCTTAATATTTTTACCTCTATTTTTAAAGATTGGCTTGATTTTTGCTCCCAGAATTTTTGCCCCCGAGATGATTGCCTTGTGTACCAGGGGAACTTCGTTGTAGACTGAAAGCTGTTGAGGGCCGAGGTAACCTTCGCTGGTAATAAGACCTAGAAGGGAAAGAATTTCCTTATTGAGGGGAATCTGTTGGGGTAAGAAATCAGGCCACTGGTCAACAAGATCTTTGGGGTTAATCTGGCCGGGCCAAGTTTCTGGTGCGGGTAAAACCCTCGATAAAGGAATTCTTTCCCCGGTTTTGACGGCTTCACTACGCATTACCCGAATTTTGCCATGACGGAGAACAACTAAATTATGGTCAGCAGTAACGGTGATTTCGCGGCCACTTTGGGTTGTAATTTGATAAAGACGATTTCGAGGAGAAAATCTTTTCCGGGCGGCCACAGTGACACTGGCCCATTTTCCTTTAAGATTTTGGTCAAAAGTGAAAACTTTCAGTTCGGGATTAATCACTCCCTCAATTCCCTCCTCAATTTTGCTCGCTCCATTTTTGGCAATCAAACCCTCAACCAACGGTCCAATCTTGCCGATTCTTGGCCCTTGACCATCATCAAAAAGGATGGGACAATCGCGATAAATCGATTTTCCCGAGCCCGCTTTTCCGAAAATCACCGAGTTGGCGTTTTCCAAAGTGAACCGGTCAAAGACAATTAAAGAATCATTGTGCTCGTTGATGCCGTATAAAATGCCTTCGTTGGCGGTCAATTCCGAAGAGGTAAAAGGAAAGGTGGTGGCCAAGGAGGTGGTGTCCATGTTGCGGGTGATCATCAATTTGTCGGTGCAGGTAGGAATAGTGGTTTTAAAGCCGTCCTCCATTTGCAGGGTAGCGTGTTTGGCAACAATCAGCAGCGAGCCCAGGGTGGCAGCCACTTGTTTGGAAATTTGGTTTAACTCTTGTAAGGAATCGGCCGGAATAGTCACGTACAACCCAAACTGAAAGAAGCGCTCCACACCTTTGATCAGTTGCTCCTGGAGTTTTTGAGCGTCTTCCAATTTGGCTTTGGTGCCCGGATCAACCATGCGGCCTCTTTCCAAGTCAATCTGCATTTCGGCTTCCATCTCTGCGGTTTTCCGGCGCAAGTCATCCAACACTCCCCGGCCCTCGATAGGATAAATATACATGGCGATTTCCAGAGTGTGGTCAAAATTAATTAAGGGCGCCAGCCAATTAGCGGACACAAAGCGCGGATAGCCGGCGACAAAAAGGGTGCGGAAATATTTGTTGCCGATGCGTAAAAAATCGAAATCAACTTCAATCGCCGGCGGCGCGATGACGTCCTGGATATCCACTAGCCCTTTGGCCAGCTGGGCATTGGGCGATGTTGGGGGAAGAGGTTTGGGGGAGGTAAAAGGCAGATTCATTTGGCACCCTCCGAAACCAGTTCGTTAATCTTTTTGTAAACCTCGGTTGGTGGTTTATTTGATTGGACCAGCGGCGCCTCATATTGTTCTGCGCTAACAATGCCTTGGCCCGAAGATTCCGGATTATAAATCGTGAAGAAAAGTTGGATTAATTCGGTCGTGTTTAGTTGCCGGCTTTTTAAACCCAGCCGGGCCAGCAAACGGAATAAATGGTCGCGCTTGGGATAAAGATTAATTTTGGCCCGCTCCAAAACATAATTTTTTTCAAAGGAAAGCCCTTTTTTGGGCGCCAGGCCGGCGGTTAAGCCTTGAGTAATCCCCAATTCCAGGGCGGTCATGGGAATGGTTAAATAAAATTTTTTGTCCAGGACGTCATTTTTTTGCACGGTTTGGGTGACAAAATTCCGGTATTGGCGGATTTGTTCTTTATTTTTTGGCCGGGTTTCCTTGGCCTCCGCCTCGCCCAAAAGCTTGATATAAGCGGAAATATCTTTTTTTTGGGAACGGATGACAATTTGGATGGGGAAGGTTAAGGAATTAAGCAGGCTGGCGTAGGCGTAAATGGTGGCGTCCTGCTCTTTTTCCGAAAGTAAGCCAAAGTTGATAGCGGTGGCCATGATGACCAAACAGGCGCCGCCGTCTTTTAAAATCACCACGTCATCGAGAATATCCTCAATATTTAAATATTGCTGAGTGGAAGCGCGGATGGCGACTTTGGCAGGATCGACCATATTATGAAATTAAGAATTGAGAATTGATAATTGAGAATGAAAGAATCATAAATTCATTTTTGATTTTTTAATAATTGCCACTAAAATTTTGATTAATTCTTCCGATTCGTTCAAAATGTTTTTTGTTATTTCCGGTTTTAAGTTATCCGATTCCGTCGCCGTTCTTAACCAAAATTTAGTTTCCCTTGCTTCCCTTAGGGCGATACTGACGCTTTTAATAAATTCCTTTTTAGTTGACGCATCTTGGGCTTCTTCAATGTTGGCACCAACGCTGGTTCCGGAACGAACAATTTGATTGGTGATGGTAAAACCCGATGGCGTTTTCGGTAAAAAATTTGCCAGCTTGATGATCGCCACCCCAAATTTAAAAGTTCTTTCGAGAATGTCTTTTCTTTTCTCCATTTTTAATTCATCATTCTCAATTCGACATTCTCCATTTGCGCCCTAGCGCGCGCGTGGATCTCTAAGGGTGAGATAATTTCCCCTTTCACTTCGATTTTAATTATATCAAATTGATAGCCTTCCTTTTCGATCTCGATTTCGTAGGTGTCGTTGGCCAGCGGCGTGACAATTTGGAATTGGCCCAGTTTATTGGTTTTTAAGGCCCGAACCGGCATGTCGTCGCTGCGCCGGATTTCCAAAATGGCCCCTTCAATCATTTGGTTGGTGGCGTCTAAAACCATGCCCACCAGAATATTGGGCCGGTCGGGCGGGGTGGGAATGGGTAGTTGCAGGCTGGTTTTGGCTTCAAAAACCGGCGCTTTTCTCACCGGCGTGATTTTTATCGGCATAATGATCGGGGTTGGCGCCACCGAGGGAGCGGCTTGACCCAGTGCCTGTAATCTTTGCAAATAGTCGGCTTCTTTTTGGTCCAAACTGGTCGCCGCCGGCTGGTAGGGTAATGTTTTCAAATACTCCTCCAGTTGTTTCCGGTCGGTGGGCGGAATGGGACTGTTCTTGGCCGCAGCGGCCGGGATTGGCGTTGAAGGCCGAAAAAGCTCCGGTTCTCTAATTTGTTTTTTCCAGATAAATTGGGTCGGCGCAAAAATCGCCTTGCTGAAAGCCATCAGCCATTGGCTTAAGGGCCGCTCTTCGATGGGCAAAAAAGCAAAAGCAAACCCCAAAAAACCCGCGCCAAAAGCTAGCGGCAATTTGATAAAGGCGGGCAAGGCAGAACTATAGAGGACCAAGCCCACCAAACAGCCGGTGGCCAAATAAGCAAACTGCTTGATGGTCATGTCGCCGACCAAACGGAATTCGTAAGAGGCAATATTTTGTGGTACCGGATGTTGTTCCATTTTGGGCAGGGCTAACCCCTGTCCTCTATTCTAAATTGCTTCCCAATCCACTTCAACTGCTTCAAAGGCGGTCAGATTACAACCCAAATAGGGCAAATTACCCGACTGGAAACTTTTAGATAGGGTGTGGTAAAATTTAACCAAGATGAAAATAACCAAAGAACAGAAGCAGAAAATTAAAAAAATCGGGGGAAAATGTCAGCTAAAATTGATACTTTTACATGGTTCTTATGCCAAAAACACCGCCGGCAAAAACAGTGATTTAGATATTGCCGTTTTGGGCAAAAAACCGATTAAGTTTGAAATCCTGCTTAGTCTTCATGGAGATTTGGCTGGGGTTTTTGGCGATGATCAAAATCGGGAGCTGGACCTTAAATCTCTTCATCAAGCCGACCCGCTTTTTTGTTATCAGGTCGCCAAAGACAGCCAATTGCTCTATGGCACGCTTTCTGATTATAACGAGTTTCGGGCCTACGCTTTCAGAATTTATTATGATGCGAAAGACTTATTTAAATTGGAAAAGCATTTGATCGATAAGTATCAAAATTATCTGAACCAAAAGTATGCTTGATAAAAACTTTGTTCGCCGAAAAATAAAACTCATTCAGGAAGACCTAGGCCGACTAGAGGCACTAAGCCAGATCTCATTTAAGGAGTTGGCGGCCGACTTTACGAAAATGAGCGCGGTGGAGCGGTTGTTGGAAAAAATTATTATGCGGGCGATTGATATTAATCAACATTTGATTGCCGAGCTGGGTAAGGGTGATGAGAAAATCAGGGGTTACGAAGACACCTTTTATGTTTTAGCGGATTTGGGGATTTACCCCCGGGATTTTGTCCAGAAAATTGCCCCCAGCGCCGGGTTGAGAAACCGTTTGGTGCATGAGTATAACGATACCCAAGAAGAGATTATTTACAAATCAGTGGCTCAGGCCGTCCGCCAATACGCTCAATATTGCGGCTATATCCTCAAATTTCTTGCGAAGAAATCCTAAAATTATTTTTACTCTCCCGCTCTTTTACTCTTCTACTCTATCGTGCTGGCAATTTCTGGACAGGATGTGGTAGAATTTGGCCAAGATGGCGGACTTATTCAAAACAACCCTGAAAAATATTGTTATTGCTCTTCAGGAGTATCAACCAGAAAAAATTATTCTCTTTGGCTCAGCTGCCGAAGGGAAATTTGGGGCCCAAAGTGATTTAGACTTATTTATTCTTAAAAAAACGAAGAAGCGTTTTATGGATCGAATTGGTGAAGTATTGGATTTAGTGGCGGAGTTTGAGATACCCGTTGACCCGGTAGTCTATACTCCCCAGGAGTTTTCTCGGGCGAAGAAGGAAAATAGAATGTTTATTGAAGAGGTCTTGGGTAAAGGAAAAGTTATTTATGAAGCCGCCTAAATACCAAAAGGACATTGAGGATTTTCTGGCGACGGCAGAGAACGAACTTAAGTATATTCAATGGGATTTAAAGGGAAAACTTTATGTGGCGGTCTCTTTTTGGAGTCAACAAGTAGCGGAGAAATCCCTAAAAGCCTTATGGTTATTTTTTGGCAAAAAACCAATAAAGATTCATTCTTTAGAGCGTTTGGCCAAAGAGGTAGAAGAGTTAGCGCCAGAAATTAATCAAATTAGAGAAAAGCTTAGGTTCCTTGATAAGTTTTATATTGCGACACGCTATCCCAATGGTCATCTTTTAGAAGGAGAGTTAAAAGAAGATGATGCCCTGAAGGCTAAAAAATGTGCCGAAGAGATTTTTGATTTCGTGAGAAAAAAGATGGGCAGCTCAGGTTAAATCTTTTTCCTCTTCGTCAAAATAGAAACCAAATGTAGCAAAAAATTGACAGAAGTGCTATAATTTCCTCAATGCCCCACAAGGGGCAGTTTTTTAAAGGAGAAAATATGGGCTGGCAAGAAAGAGTCGAAGCCTATAAAGAGATTAAACGGAGGGATGTTCTGGAAAAAGTGCTCCCACTTCTCTCTGTCTTGGAAAGTTTTGGTTGCCAAAAAACTTTTTTACAAATAAGGGATGAGATTTGGAGATTAGGAGAAGTATTAGTTTCGCCGAACTTAGATAAGGTGACTGCAGAAACCCCGATTCTGGCGGAGGTTAGTTTAGAAGCAACATGGCCCTATTACGAAACAGGCGTAAGCTTCGGCACCTTTTGGGTACCTCGAGGGATAGAGATTAAGCACCGTAAACTGTCAATTGTGACTAGGTATGACGATGATTTTAATAAAAATAGCAAAGACATTTTTATAGCCCTTATTGACGGAAGGACTGTTGAACCATCTTTTTTTAAAGCTAACCATCCGAATGCGAGGTTTTTAATGGAAGAGCTGGTAATCAAAGAAATTCTAATGGAACAAGCGGAGGAAGAATGGACGGACCCTCCTCCTTATGATAGACGGAAGGAGTTGGCAGAGCAGCGAGTAATTCAGGCAATTATTGAGGAGGGGCTTAAACCTCCGGTGGAATTTGAATATTTTTTGGAATTGGCCGAAGCCGAAAAGGCCCGTCGCGGAAGCAGATAAATTTTTACTCTTCTATTCTTTCACTCTTTTACCCTATATTGTAATGGCAATTTCTGGACTGGCTGCGTAAAGCAACGTGGTTGCGGGCAACTTTACGTTGTGGTAAAATTAAAGCAAGATGCAAACTAAAGTTTTAAATTACCGAATAATTGTAAAACCAGATGAAAGAACAGGAACAGATAAGCCCTGTTTTTCTGCATTTTGTCCTACGCTGGGAATTGCCGACGATGGGGATTCTTTTGAGGAAGCCTTGGTAAATATCCAGAAATTAATTAAATTTCATCTTGAATGTTTGGCGGCAGAAAAAGAGAAAATTCCTGTAGATGAATTAAATAAAGAGATAATCACTACGGCAAGAATAGAGTTGCCTCTTGGATTATCCTTTACCCCATGACCAAACTGCCGCAAATTCAGCCTCTGAAACTTATCAAAGCATTAAGAAAAATGGGATTTGAGATTAAGCGCAAGCGAGGAAGTCATTTTCGTTTGGTCCATGCGGATGGAAGAAAAGCGACTGTTGCAGTTCACAATAGGCCAATTTCTAAAGGAACTTTAAGCTCAATAATTCATCAAGCTGAATCTTCAATTGAGGAAATCCTAAGAAATCTTTGACTATTTTGATTTCTGCTCTTTTACTTTTCCGCCAGTAAAAAATTGACAGAAGTGCTATAACTTCCTCAATGCCCTAACGGGCAGTTTTTTAAAGGAGAAAATATGAGCTGGCAAGATAGGATCGAAAAGTACAAGCAAGATACCGAAC
>CAZTHI010000002.1:21080-42242 GCA_964613135.1 uncultured Gammaproteobacteria bacterium | reverse complement strand
CTTCAGTCTCCATTTCCACAAACCAAAACCTTTGCTTTGGCCGGTTGCCCGATCAATAATCACACTGGCCGAGACAACGGTACCGAACTTAGAGAACATTTCCTGCAATTGCGCATCAGTGATGCTGCGAGGAATGCCACCGACAAATAATCTTTTAGTCATGTATTTTTCACCACCTTTCTTTTAAGGATGTCTTATTATACAACACTTTGCGGGAAAAAGTCGAAAGTTTCCCGGAATACTGATATAATTTCAGTTGGATTGGTGAGCCCGGTGGCGCCCGCCTGCCAGCGCCTGAGCGCAGCGATGGCGGGCAGGAAATGGCCTGGTGGCGAAATTGGTATACGCGCAACACTTAAAATGTTGTAACCGTTTAACCGGTTGTGTGGGTTCGAGTCCCGCCCAGGCCACAGATTATACGGAGAGTGGCGCAACTGGTAGCGCGCCTGGTTTGGGACCAGGAGGTTCCGGGTTCAAGTCCCGGCTCTCCGACTAAATATGGATAACGTAACTTTGTCGCCGGCGGCCGCCAAGCTGCTGGAATTTTATAAAGAGGAGATCAAAAAAGAGTCGCTGATGGCCGCCGGCCCGACGCTGAAGGTGAACGAAGTCTTGGGCTCGTTGGCTTTTATTTACGAGCGGGTGCGCAATGCCATCGACTATAAGGGTGAGCACCTTTTGCGGCGCAACGCCATCGAAAGGATTATCAAGCGGCAAGCCTGGAACGGACTGCCTAAAAACCCCCGGCAGGCGACCGAAACCCTCATTAAAGAGCTGGTGTGGGCCCACTATCTTAAAAATAACTCCGTCCCCTATTCCCGGGTGGAAAAAGTGACCCAGATTTTGGTCAAATATTTTGCTTTTTTGGGGCAGCGGCCGGACTCGGAATGGAAAAATTGGTTTTTGGGGGTAGCTTCCTGCGAAATTGAAGAGGCCTTGAGCGCCCCTAATTTGGACCGGACCTATGTTTTATCGATGTACTCCTGGTTCAAGGCCAATTACCGTTGGGAAGACAGTTTTTTGACCGACCAGGAGAAGGATATCCAAATCTTTTTGGCCATCGGTCGGGCGATGCCCAAATTTGATGAAACGATGCTCCGCTATCATCTTTTGCTGACGTATTTTCCCGAGTGGAGTAACAGCTCCTTGGCTTTTGACCCTCAATTGGCCGACCGGATTTTCAAAGCCAAAGAGACGATCGATGCGGAGCTCAAAAGTCCGGTCAAATTTCCGCTTTTCCGGATGATCCAGCGGCTAACCTCGCCTTTTATTATTTTGCGGGAACTGATTAACAGCAACCCGGACGAGTTTGAAACGATCTTGGGTAACCCGGAAGCTTTGGCGGAAAAAATCGAGGAGATCTGTTTGGATAAATACGCTCAAATCAGCCAGAAGGTTAGTACCGGCATTACCCGGAGCATTATTTATATTTTTATGACCAAGATGGTCTTTGCTTTCTTGCTCGAGGTGCCCTACGAGCTGCTTTGGCTGAAGCGGATTAACCTTTTGCCGCTGGGCATCAATGCCCTTCTGCCGCCGGCCCTGATGTATCTGATGGGCTTAACCATCCGGGTGCCGGACGAGCGCAACACCGAAAAGATTGTCGCCCAGATAAAGTCGTTTGTTTATCAGGATGCCTCCGGTGAGAAGACGCCGTTTAGTCTGGCGCCGAAAAAGCAAGGCCAGTTTTTGAACACCATTTTTCTGGCCATATACGGCGTGGTTTTCTTACTGACTTTCGGCCTGATCACCATGCTGCTTTTGAAGCTGCATTTCAATATCATCAGCTTGGCGATTTTCTTCATCTTTTTGTCTTTGATTTTACTTTTCGGCTTCCGCATCCGCTTTACCGCTTCGGAACCAATTGTGACCGAAGAAGAGGGTGGCTTTTTGGGCAATCTTTTCGACAACGTGACGCTGCCGTTTTTAAGCTTGGGGGCTTGGCTGTCGCGGGGCTTGGCCCAATTTAACGTTTTGATGATCCTGATGGATTTTCTGATTGAAGCCCCCTTAAAAAGTGTCATTGCCGTGGTGGGCGAATGGGCCAACTTCATTAAGGAGAGAAAAAAAGAAGTGGTTGAGGTGCCCCTCCAGTCTTGACGGCAGTCATCCCCCTTTATGTTAAAATAAAGCTGTCATGGTCTATGATGCGGGCTTGCCCGCCGTAGCCCTTGGCGAAGGCGGGATTAGTTGACCGGTTCAACATCAGCTTTCCAAGCTGAGAAAAGGGGTTCGACTCCCCTATCCCGCTCAAAATTCCGATTTTGAGCGGGAAGGAGCCGAAGGCAACTATCCCGCGAACGCAAATTTGAGCGGGTCAGGAGCGCAGCGAATATCCCGCTCGCGGTATAACCTATGGCCAAAAAAACCATCCAAAACAGTATTGAGGTAGAGATCCAGGTCCAGGTGGAAAACACCGGCAAATTGCTAGCGTTTTTAAAGAAAGAGGGCCGGTTTTTGGGAGAGAAACACCAGATAGACAAATATTTCACGCCCGCCCACCGCGATTTTACTAAAGTGAGGCCGATCAACGAATGGCTGCGGCTGCGGGATTCGTCCGGTAAATTCTACATTAACTATAAGAATTGGCATCGGGAAAAAGACGGCCGCTCCCATTATTGCGATGAGTATGAAAGCCTGATTGAGAATTTGGGGCAGTTGGAGAATATTTTTAAAGCGCTGAATTTCAAGCCGCTGGTGACGGTTGATAAGCGGCGCCAGATTTGGCGGTATCAAGACTTCGAAGTGGCGCTCGATTTTATTAAGGGTCTGGGTAATTGCGTCGAGGTTGAGTATAAGGGCACTAATACCGGAGAAAAGCCGGCGGCCATCACGGCGAGAATGATCGCCTTTTTAAAAGACCAAGGTTGTGGCAAAATAACGAGAAATTACGTTGGTTACCCCTTCCGGTTATTATTCCCGAAAGAAGTCAAATTGGAAGAATTTTAATGGGGTTTTTGGTATACTTATAGTCGAGAGCTGGCCCCTGTAGCTCAAAGGATAAGCAGCAAAGCTTGTCCGTTGGCACAGTGGCTCGTTGACTTGCCCCTGTAGCTCAACGGATAGAGCTGTCGCGTTCTAAGCGAAAGGTTTGGGGGTTCGATTCCCTCCAGGGGCGCCTGATTGGACTGAGAGTCGGCAAAGACATCTTTTAGCTCGAAAGCACTTGCCATTTTCGGTGTTCGAAACTCGCCATCTTTAAAATTCAGCCCTTCCGGGAATATCGAACACCCGACCAACTGCCGAACCTCCGGAGTGGCGGCCGTGAAGACCTTCTCCAAATTAGTCAGGAAGCCGCCAAACCAGGCTGTTTTTACCTTTAACTCCTCTATGGTAATGCTTTTGTCGGCTATTAGATTCTTTTTGGCCATCAGTCGGGTTTCCAGGCTATCCCGCATTTCCATAAAATCACTGTCATTATAAATCCCCTTTAAATGTTTTTCTTTCAAAACGTCCAACATTCCTTCAATCTGGTGAAGGTCGGTTTTAATCTTGTCTTGAGTTTCCAAAATAACCTGGTTTCTGGCTTGGTAAGTTTCCAAAATCCTCTCCCGGTAGTAAGTCCAGTATTTAGCGGTGGGTTGTAAATTCCGCAAGAGTTCCCGGAATTGATTCTCGACTAAATCCCGGGGATAGCTTTTGACAGTATGCTTGCCACGAGTGGAACAAAGATAATAAGGGAAACGGGCGCGTTGACCCTTAGACCAGCAACTTGTCATTTGATGGCCGCACTCCGGGCAGACCAGAAAACCCCGCAATAGGAAATCGTCCCGGTAATGGCCTTTAATCTTATTGGTGGGTTCTTTGCCGTCCAGAATCGCTTGGGCCTGATAGTATAGGTCTTTGCTGATCATGGGTTCGTGCTGGCCCATTACTTCCAAGCGAAACTTAACAGACTTCATCATGCCGTAGTAGAAAGGATTATGGAAAAGATGAGAAACGCTGCTTTTGGTAAACTTCCGCAATTGATATTTATTTAACTCCCGAAGAACGGCCATTATCCCCAACTTTTCTGCGGGAATCCGTTCCCACATGCTTTTGATAATGGGCCACCAGGTTTTATCCCTGACAGCAATGGATCTTTCCCCTGTCTTTTGGGCTAAAACATAACCCAGGGGCGGATTGTTAAGCGAGTAGCCTTCAATGAACCGGCGCCGCATGCCGTTGACGGTATTGCGGGCCTTGTTGCTGTTCTCATATTCGTTAAAACTACTGACGATCTGGGTGTAAAGCGTGGCCTCCGGGGAAATTTCTTTGATTAAGGGCTCGGTAACGCTATCAAGGTTAATGCCATAGCGGGCCAGATCGGCCTGGATGATGAGAAAATCTTTAGTGTCTCGGGAGAAGCGGCTGGAATGATAGAAAACAACCATGTTGATATTGTTTTCCTTTTTCCGGCAAAACAGCAGCATTTCTTGGAAGCGAGGCCGATCATCAGTTTTGGCGCTCTCGCCGGGTTCGATGAAAACCTTGACCACCTGGTAATCATTTTTCCGGCAGTAATCCTTACAGATTGACTCCTGGTTTTCCAGGCTAAAATTGTCTACCTGCTCGCGAGAGCTAACTCGCAAGTATAAGACCGCTCTTTTTGCCATGCCCTACCTCCATCATGGGACTTTTTTTAAAGGTTGTCAAGTAATCTTCGAACAAGTCAGTAAGGACTCCGACAAATGGACTATCAGCCGCCATTTTCGTCTCAATCTCTTGGTCGGTTAAATCCCGAACATCGTTTCCAAATATTTCTCGGTAGCGTTTAGTGGTCATATTTTGGTAACATTTTTAATCCTTCAGCTATCCTATATGCTCCCCGGCCCCTATCGGGCTTTCTAGAGTCCTGCGGGACTATTCTTAGGTTCGAGTTTGCCTATCTCCGCAACAAAGCTTGGGTCATTGCCCCTTTCTTTTGATAGATTCACCATCTCTTCTCTAAACCAGCGACAATCTTTAGCCATTTTTCTGTTAGGATAAAATTTCCTTAGTGGACAAACATCATCGCTACATGGTTGATATTCGTCCACAAAATATCCCAAACAATCGGCGCATTTTAGTCTGACCGCCATCTTTAATTCGTCTATAATCGCCTTGTATTCTTTCTTTAATTGGTTTTGTGTTTTTAGTAATGCCATAAAATCTCACCGCCTTTAAAAGAAATCACCATAACGCTCCTTAAGTTTTGCGGCGTCATCGGGAACTTCACCCTCATCAAAATCTAAATCCTGTAATTCAACCAGTTGGTAAAGTTGCCAGGCAATGGCCAAGGCCATCACCAAGTCATCATGGCTTCCCCAGTCGGCCTCCGGCTTGCCGTTCTTGGCGTTGCGAATAAAACCGTAAAGCTCATCCACGATTCTTTTGCTGGGGATCTTGATTGCTTTCTGTCTTAAGGCCAAGGCCAGTTCATCTAACATTTTCGGTCTGCTGGCAGCATTGGTTGACCAACCGTAATTCTCACCGGTGGCGGTTTCTTCTTTAACAAAACTGTCCGGCATTTTAAAAAGGTTGGGATAGTTCAATGTTTTCAAAACATAGATCGTGGAAGCGCCAACGTTTCGCTCAACTGCGATACACGGCCAAAGTCCAGTCTTTTTGTTGAACCATTTGCCGACATGGTTAAGACAATGGCCCAGTTGCGATGATTCTTCTTTTGATTCACCAACCATCACCACCTCCGCTGTCTTTTTAGACAAAACCACGAAGGTCGAGTTATCGCCGCCCTCGGCCGGATCAGCGCCAATGACGAATTGCTCTTGTGGTTGTGGGTCTCTAAATAGCCAGATCATAGAAAGTTTGATAAGTATTAATCGGTTCAATCGTGTTGGCTAGGTAATGCTTCAGGGCCTCCTGGTCGAAAAACGGATTGCCACTTGAAATGAAAGCCTCTAAATCAGTTGCCGGATATTCCTGACAGAACAGATCGTCTCCCAATTCCTTTTTCCGTTGGTCTAGGAATTCTTGGGAATAATGGCTCCGGTCAAAGAAATGGCACTTAAAGCCCGTCTCGCCTTTTTGGGAACGATCCCAGAAAGTTTTGAAAAAGCCCATGCCGGCCGCAGTCGTTTCGATAATCACCCGGCCATTGGGGACGACTGCTTGTGTTACCGAAGCCATCATTGCCTCCGGGTCGGGATAATAGGCAAATTCGCTCATGTGGAGATTGGTTAAAGTGGCGCCGCGGCCAAAACTTTTGCTACCGGCCCGGCCGATGTAAAAGCTACTGTTCTTGGTGGAATTGAGCATTTCATTGCGGGAGTTGTATTTGAGAGTTAAAGCCAGTCCTTTGTCTTCCGCACTTCGGATGAAAAACTTCACTCTGTCGAATAACTTTTGACTAGCCTCGCCGTCAGAGCTTAGACAAACACTCCGGCTGTTTTCAACCAGCAGAAAATCCACCGTAAAGATCGCCAAGATTAAAGAGCTAAAGCCGATCTGCCTCGCCTTCAAAATGATGTCCCGGCCCGTTAGTTCGGCTAAGAGTTTCTTTTGCTCGGCGTTGAGGATAAAGGGGACTCGCAAACCCTCTTTACTGATAATGTCGAATTTACCAATATCTTTTAAATAATTAATCATTAAAAAACTCCTCGGCGACTATTCGTCTTTTTAAATTTCCCTCATCCTTTTCGTCAACCGATAGCCCTAAGGACTTTTTATTTTCTTTAAGATAGCCCAGGCGAACGGCAGCGTTTTCATCAAATAAACCGGCTGCCTCGATTTCCGCCAGCACTTCAATTGACACGCCGGCTTTTCGCAACTCTTCCCGATACTGTCCGACCAGGGTTCTCATTCCCGCCCTATCCATGAGATTTAATTTTGGGTTTGTTGAAGAAACCTTGGAATAACCAGCCTTTAGCATGGCTTCTTGTTTTGTAAGACCAGCTTTCAAATGTTGAAAAGCTTTCAGTTGTAATTCGGTTGGTTTTCTTTTATTCTGTCTTGGCATTTTTTCCTTTCCGGTTTGCCGGATTAAATTGGCTCCAGGGCCACAGAGAACAAAATTTGCCGATAGAGCAAAACTCCGAGCTACACCCCCGGCAGGATTCGCGAATTGATGCTTTTAGAGACTTTATTTCTAACTTCAGCCGTCTATTTTCCACCCGCTCCCGGCCAACCTCGGCGTCAAACTTATCGCAAAGATTTTTATTTTCATCTAAAATTCCTTTAAGGATCTTGCCACTAGCAAAAATATCTTTCGGGTCAAATGGTTCTTGCTTGACGATTCCGTCTGTTGGTTTATTCATTGTTTGGCCCCTCCTGGCAATCCCGACAACCCGCTAAATAAAGCTCAAATGGTTGGCCTTTTTTGGTCATGCCGATTGTCTTTCGATTGTGGCCGATCCGGCAATGGGGATGGCCCCCGTTAGTCCGGTAAAAGTTAGGACAATTACTCCGGTAAGCCGGCCGTGATGCTTTTTCGGCGAATAGGCGATCAAGACCATCGCTAATAAGCCTGTGTAATTCTGTTGCGTAATCTTGTTTCATTTCAGTAAAATTAGTCCAACTAAAATTCCGTTTAAAAAATAGGTTAAAAACAAAATTCCCAGAAAAAGGTTAGCCATTTGCCTCCTCTCTTTCTAAATAATTCTCGCGGTCTTCAGTCGATAGGCTGGCGATATAATCCATTTCCGCCACAAAGTCTCCGTGGAAGTCCGGAACCTCGACCAGTGGAACTTTTGTTCCAGTGGCTTGCTCAAAAATGGTTAATTGTTCGGTTGTCATTTGGTTTCCTTGGACGTCGGCGTCCGCTTTTAAGATTGTTTTTTGTAATTTGCTTAATCTTGTTTTAGCCATTTTTATTCCTTATTGTGGACTGGCTTTCATCGTGTAAGCGAGTCCACCTTTAGTTGTCGTCTGGCCTACTATTAGGCGGATACAACCCTTTCTTTCCTATTAGTGCTTTAAAATGGCCGCACATATAGCGATAAATATCAATCCTGCCTTCGTCATGCAACTGCCTCACTGTCCGATGGAGTGCCCTATATTGGTTCCTGGTATAGTTGGCCGGCAGAATATCCTTTAGATAAAACCACTTGCCCTCGCTGGACTTGTCTAAAACCGTTCTCTTTAATTTGCTTAATCTTGTTTTAGCCATTTTTGGTTTCCTTCACTTTCAGCACCGCTTGGTGAATCTTTTCTTTTAATAACCGCTTCCTCTCAAATAACCCGCGCTCCTCGAACCAAAGCTCATCTTCTTGATCAAGTAAACCGATCAGTTTGTTGGCCGCTATCAAAAACTCGCTTGGTAGTTTTACTTCCTTAAAACTCCCTGTTGCTAAAACTTCATAATGATAGGCGGGTAGTTGTAGGGACGTCCCTACAAGTAGCTTGGGGAATTTTCTATTTGTGACATCACCGACATCACAGACATTGTTTTCCGCTCCTTTTAGGGGACTTTGACTATCCATGTTTCCCCCTATTTATAGGAGAAGTGTTGACGGTGTTGACACAACCGCCACCACCAAAAACCTCCGCCGCCGCCTGGACTATCTCGTCTAATTCATTGCTTATATGGCTGATTTTGATTATTCTTCCGCCGCCGCTGGCGCGGTCACGATCGACCTTGATTCCCTCGACTTCAAGATTATGTTTGACGCGCTCAATCCGTTTCCAAATCGTCCGGGGATCTTTAGGCCAGTACCGTGATTTAAGGTCGATTTTTAGGCTTTCCGCTTTCTCGTTCAGAAGTGTAAAAAGATCCTGCGGCGTGCCTTCCCAATCGCCATCCCTAGCCAACTCAATAATCGCCGGGCCGACGGGGTTTGCTTCAATCGCCTCGTCGTTTAATTGCCGGATTGAGGCTTTATAGGCGGCTTCAAAATCTTCAACTTTGATGCCTAATGGCTCGGCTAAGGCCAATCCCCATAAGTAAAAGTCGGCCATGCGCGGTAACCGTGACGGTCTTTGTTTGCCGTAAAGCGGGATCGCCGCAGCAATGGCTTTGAATAAGGCGCCGAGAATACCAGGTTTGGCTTCATGGTATTTAACCCAAAGCCCCTTCTCGTCCCGCCGCGCGCTCTCCGGAATCCGGTCAAGCTGAAAGAGAATTGACCGATCCAGCAAGTCCGGCCGGTCAACCACAAGATTAATCCCATTAATGGCGATTGGCCGCTGGAAGTTGTAAAGAATATCCTCGTCATCGGAGTAAAGCACGCGCTTGGTAAAGCCGGCGCCGGTGATCGTCCGGGATAAGGCGTCCGACAGCCAGTCGGGCATGTAAGATAAGTTGTCATAGCTGATCAAAGCGTGGTGGCTGGCTTGCTGGGTAAATTCCCGGATACTGTCCGGCGCGGTCAGGGTTTCAACATAAGAGGGGTCAACCAAATCTTTGACGATGCGGGTGGCGGTGGTTTTGGCTGATCCTTGCGGTCCGTAAAAAACAAACATGGGATGGGGGAAGCCAGGGATAAAGCAAGTCGCCAGCGTCACCAAGAATAGGATCTTCTGGTTCCCGTCGGCCAGGTTTAGAAATTCGAAGATTTTTTGGGCGTCACCATCCGTCGGTTCGTCTTGGGATTTTTGGTGGGCCAGCCGGTAAAAGAGAATGGGCGGGTTGACGTCTAGTTGATAACCATCTTGGTCAATCCTGACGATCTTGTCGCAGAGATCGTAATAAAGACTATCGCCAATTTTGGCCGTCCGGGTCGTCAGCTCATATTTTTTACCATCGTGGGCGGCCAATCCCTCCAGCGACCTGACAACTTCTTTAAAAGTTTCCGATGACAAAGTATCCTCGTCCTCCTCCCAAAACTTGTTCGCCAACCATTGCTCGAAGGCTTTCGATTTAAACCGGATTACTGACTGGCCCGTGCCGTCAATGGACATAAAGCCGTCGGAGAATTGATCGGTAAAAAGTGTGACCCCGGAATCAAGAACCATCTGGACGACTTGCTTTGACTTTTTAATCTGTGCCATCTTGCCCCCTTTCAAAAATCTTCTTTTTTAATTCGTTGACAAAGAAAAGTTGTTTGGCGGCGTTGATTTCCAATGTTTGATTGGTCAGCTGGTTTTCCAACTGTTCGGCAATATCTTTGGGGGATAGAAGAATCCACTTGTGGCCGTCTAGGGGGTCAAGCTCCATGCCAACAAAAGAAGTCTTACCACTGGCTAATAAGGCTGCTGCTACTCCGATATATTTTGTTCGATATTCGTTCATTTTTTCTCCTATAAAACGCAAAAATGCCCCAGTCGTTTTTGACTGAGGCATTACTTCGAGAAAGGCGACCCTCTTTGGGCCCTTCACATACCTAGTAAACTCCCCGCGAGCTTCTCATCTCGCCCAACTACCCTTGCCGCAATCAGCGGCGCGGGCTCTTATATTCTTTTTGGCCAGCCACCATCCTCTCGCTGGTATCACTGGCGCCTGTTAAATAGTCGGATAAACTCAATTCAGCATCAATCGCTCTCTTTTTGAGCTCTTTTAGCTTGTCCCCATCGATCGATAGGGTGAATCTTTTTTTGGTATTCTCGTCCATATTCTTAACTCCTGATTTACATACTACTACTTCGTAAACGATCTGTCAAGGGGCAAAATAAAACTGCCTCCGGGAGCTTAGTAGCTGTCTTATTTAGTCCAAGGTCAGACAAGCAAGTTTCCTCGTGCAACTTCCACTGGTTGCCTCTAAATTGGCCAGCAAGGTTCTTTTAGTCCAATTGTTTCATCGTGTAACAATTGGGGATTGCTTGGGGATTATCCCCAAATCTTCCAAAATGACATCATGTCCTTTTGGATTGCCACCCTGTTTAATTTTAGTTATGCCGAGGTCGTCAAGAGCCGAAGTTTCATCGTGCAACTTCGGGAGCCTAAAGATTTTGTCAGGGCTGTCAAAATGTCCTCGTTAACCACCCCCGTCAAGAATAGACATTACTCGGCGCCGAGTAAACCTATCTTTTGACCATCACTTGCTAGGGTGGCCGGCATTTTAGAGGATCAACTATACTACTCAACCACTCGTCGAGCCTCTAGCGCGACTACACGGTCTTGATTCCGTGCCTGCTTTAATCCATTGGACTGGCTAGCCATGATTAAAACAAAAGAGGCCAATTCAGCCAGTCGCAGAATCAGCCTCTCTAGTTTAATAGATTAAAGCGATATTGGCCTTAACGATCTCACCCTCCCCTGATCCGGATCATCAACGAAATATGTGGCCCCAATAACGTTATTCTCATAACGTCGTGGCGCGTGCGGGTCGTGCGGTAAGCCATCGTTGCCCAAAACCCCGATTTCGGACTCCATCGCTTCAATCCTTCTTTGCTCTCCGATTGCCGGATTGACCTTGGCCGTTCCGTTGGCTCGGGCCTTCCTTCCTTCAGCATGATAATAAGCAATTATCCTTGCTGTGCGTAAATCTGTCATGTTTTTCACCTCACTTTCTTTTAAATTTGTGCGTTCTTAGATGCGCACCCCCTATTAAAACTAGGACAAAGCGTTGATGCTGTCACACAAATCTTTGATCCAAGCTTTCTCCTGATCCATGCCCGTGTTGCCGTTTAGTGCGGCTTGACCCTGTTGAAGTGCCCGGATAAACTTTGTCTCCAAAGATTGGGACTGCCATTTATCGCCGGCGCCGGCTGTTTGTGATATAGCTGTTTGAATTTGTTCTAAAGTCATGTTATTTTCCACCCCCTTTCAAAATTCGTATCGCTTTTCTAATTCGAGTGCGTCTCTATGACACCATTCATCGTTAGTTGAGGTCGGCAACTTTTCGATCCGTTTCACGGCTTCTTTAAATTCCGGCGGCAATAAACCCAATCGCTTTAATTCTTTTAAGGTTTCAAAATCCTTTTCCCGAATGATTTGATTGCCGTTTGTAATTAAGTCGCTCATCCTAAAACTCCCCCTGCTTTTTTAAAAGTGATTCTTGCTTTCTTAGGGCCTTTAATCGTTGCCACCTTTTTGGAAGTATAGATATTCTTTTGTTTTGCCAATTTAAGTTTCGGTAAGGCCTTGATTTTAATTCCCACGATTTTACCTGGTGAGACTTTGGCGATTTTAATGACTGGTAACTTCTTGGCGGTAATCTTTTTGGGCTTTTTAATCTTAACTGCCGCAAGTTTGTTTTTTAGATCGACTAAATCGCTTAATTGTTTCTCGGCTTCATCGGCCGTTAGCTGGCCCTGTTCGTAAAGTTCGATAATATCGTTGGACTTGCTGGTAATCTGGCCTTTGTATTTGGCGATTAACTTTTCGTCCAGCGTCTCGTTGCCGGTTAACTTCGGGGCTTGTGGTTGAAAACTGGTATCAACCGATTTAACCTCACCGTCTTTAAGATAGAAATACTTGTTGAGGTAATAAGAATTGATGCCGGTGTTAGCGACAATCTCTTTAACTTGATTCTCCTGGGTGGTTTGTTCTCGTTTGGCGATAATTTCCTTATAAGTCGCTAGCCGGTCTTGGGCCTGCTTAAAAGCCTGAGATTGGACTTTCCCCAGGGGCTTGGCTTCTGTTTTGAAATACTGCTGGGCTTCCGGCACGGCGTATTTACCGAACACGGCACTTTGGGCCAAGCTGGTCGGGGATTGACTAATCGGGTATTGGACTAGTCCCTTGGCACTCTCCGCAAAGCCCTTGCCATAGGCTCCCAAACCCTCGATTGTCCGCTTAATCTGCTGGCCACCAAACGGCGGCAGGATCTTATATAGCGGATCAGTCAGCCCTCTAGTAAACAAAGCACCACCGCCAAACCTGGTCGGATCTTCCCTGCCAAAAAGCTGCTTCCGGGTGGGGTATTGATTTTCACCCACTTTGAAACCATACTCCGGATAAACAGCCGCTATCGTTTGGCCAAAGGGAACATTAGACAAAACCTCGCCACCAATTCTCCCACCAGCTAAAAGCCAGCCATTTTCTTTGTCCAGTTGTCCGACCGCTTCGATGGTCGCTTGAAGGGGATCGAAAGTAACCGGCGTCCCCCGGATTCGTTCCGCCCCTCGGTTAAAAATATAATTCATGACAAAGAGGGTGGCGATCTTCCCAAAAGCCCTCTCGTCCACAAAGTCTTTCATCACCCACCACAAGTTAGCAACTTCGACCTGAAACGGCGCCACCAGTTGAAATAACTTTGATTTTTGAAGTAACGGCACTTCACCGATTCCCCGGCCGGCCACCATGCCGCGGGCAACATCGTCCGCATATTTGGCGGCATTAACGATCCCTTTTTCCAGGGCCTGCTCATAGGCGGAGTTCCAGATATACTTGGTGCCGACTTCATCCAAGGCTGTAACCATCCATTTAGCGAATTTATAGGGCTGGTCTAATAATCCCGTGTTAAACCGGTCAAAGGCGTTAAAGTATCTCTCCTTGATAAAGGTTGATTTAGCCATAGGCTTGTTCTCCACGAACATCGAAGCTAAACTCCTACCGAGTCCCTTAACAGCGTTAAGCGGCCCCACCTGAGCGATCCCCTGCGGCACGTTGAAGATTTGCGCCAGCGAAGCGGAAACATTGCCTAAGATAACATTGGCTTTAACCCGATTATTAAGCCAATTTATTGCTCTAAAGGTTCTCCGGCCTCCGGGAACGGTCTTTTGAATGAACCTATCCGCCGGATTGGTTTTACCCGCCAAGTCGTTGCTGAAATCATGTAAAAATTCAATGAAGTTATTTAGTCTGCCAGCGTTGTCCGTGCCAATGTCGGTAGCCGTTGCCAATTCATCGGCCAAGGCCCGGAATTTGGCTACTTGGGGGTCAATGTTTTTAGCGTAAGTAGCGGATTTGAGATAATCTAAGAATCCACCCACGGCGTCAATGTCGGACTTTACCCCTAACCGGCGCTGGGCAAAAGATAACCATTTTGATTTAGGCAGGGTATATTCAGAGATACCCGATAAAGACGAAGCGATATTGGCCGGGGAATCGAAGATATTTAATAATCCCCGGTAGCCCTGGGCTATCTCCCTAAAATGCCGGTAATAATCTTCCCGCCTGGGGATAATCATTTGCGGATTGTTGGGGTAGATCTTGGCCCTAACCGCATTGACCTCGTTTAGAAGCTTGTCATAGGCTCCCCGGAACCATTCATCGGCTTTAATGATCTCCTGCCACCCGGTCGGTGATTGGCTTCGCAATTCCGCCTGGGTAATGTTCCCCTCACCGAACATTTGAACCAGTTCGCTTTCCTTGCTGCCGAGCTTGATTCCCTTACTGACGATGTTTTTTTCTAAAGCGTTTAACTCACTCGTAAAATCATTCACAAACTTGCCCTTGGCGGCGTCAAACGGATCAAGGATCAAGTCCTTGGCCTTTTGGAAGTTATTACCGAAAACAGCCCTGAAGTTGCGGAAAACATCTCTTGCCTGGCCGGTAAAGCCGCTAATATCGTGGGTGTTGGCAATATCATCAACTAGAGGCGATTTGGTGGCCTTCTGTATGCCACCGGTGATCGTTTCCATCGCTCCTCTTGCGGTCATGGCGCCTTCTTGCTTGAAAAGCTGGCCCTGCCAATCGCCATAGTCAATTTTAGCCAGTCGCCCTAAGTCAGCCGCGCCTCTTTGAGCGATCTTGCCGGCGGTCTTGGCGGTTGGTTGAGCTAAAACTGCCTGGGCTTGGTTGGTCCAGTCCCGAATCACCTTGAAAGCGGTCTGGTCTAGGCCTTTTAACCAATCCTGGACTTTGGGAACCTTCAAGAGTTTTTGAACCTCGGCCTGGGCCTGCCGTATCCTGGCGTCCTCTTTTAATTGTGGCAGTCCCGTGGCTATTTGTTTGGCGGTGGCCTTTTCTTCCCTAATATTGCGGATATTGTCAATTAAACCCTCGAGTTTGGTGATTTGACTTTTCACTTCAACCGGGGCTTCCTGTTTAGCGTAGTTGAGTAATTGTTCCCGAACCCGATACTCCATTTTCCAATTCATCCCACCCGGAGAATGGCCAATCAAGCCGTTGATCTGACTTTCTAAGGCGCCAATGGTCGGCTTAACCTTGGCTAGTGTTTCGGCTCCTTGATCCAGCCAGGCAGTTGAGAAGTCTTTGGGGACGACCGCTTTAACTCTGCCAACGGGCAGGAATGGCAGAAGATTTAAACCGGCTTCTAGTTTGTTCTGTCCTGGTGCCGCTAGTGTTCGGCCATAGGATTGAGCGTAAGCATTGATTTGTTCGGGTAATTGTAGAGCGGGGATTCCTGCTTTTAATGGAGCAGGAATATTAAGTTGAGGTAGATTAACTTTCTGTAATTGCTGACCAACATTCTGGGTATATTGAGGATAATTGACCATAGGAATCGCTGACCGAACAATGTTTTGAGGGGTATATTGCTGTTGGACAATCTGTTGAGCCTGACCTAACTTTTGAGCCACCGGCGTTGACCAAAAATTCTGTCCGGCATTGGAAGTCGGATTAAAATAATTCCCCGCCTGCTGGGCCTTTTGTTGAAGGTAAGCAATCGGATTGGGGAATTGCGTCAAAAACTTGTCAACCTCGGTTAAGAGATTTGCCATGTTTCCTTTCTAAGCGTAATTAATCGGCCGACCATATAAATCATATTTGGTCTGTCCGTAATTACTGCCGTAACCATAAGACGGCCCTTGGAAAGCATTACCCATTGCGTCCGTTGTCAGATTGCCGACTATTGGGTTGGTTGAGATACCGGGCGCCGTATATTGGGCGTTGCTCGCCATGCCTGCTTTTGCTTCGGTGATCGACTTGGCGTTGGTAACGACCCAGCTATCAAGCATTGCTCTTTGATTCCTGGAGTCCGTATCAGCTTGGTTTAAGGCTTGGAGTGCGATATTCAAAGTCTGTTGGCTCTTTTCCCTTTGAGCACCCGCTTGTAAACCCCGAATCTGATTTTGGGCTTCGCTAAACCATTGAGAAATTGACATGAGCTTTTGCTCCTTCTCACTTCCTAGTCGGTTGACCTCGCTGTTATAGATATTGTTCAACTTGAACTCCCGATCAGCGATTGCCTGGTAGCTAGTGTTGGCCTGACTCAAAACATCGGCTCTTTGTTGACCCCCCAGCTTTGTTAGAGCGTAGCTATACATATTTGCGGCTGAACTATCGGCCGCGCCTCTTGCTCCCAAATACATATTGCCCGCCCTAAAAGCATTTCTAAGGTAGGTATCTACATCTTTTAAGGATTTGACTTGGCTGGTTTGAACGGATGCCCGTTGCCCCGCCAGGTCGTATAGGCCACTTTCTCGCTGGCCCTGAAGATTGGTTAAACCTTGGCCATATTGCGATTCAACGATTCCCTGTTGAGCTACTCTTTGCGGCTCTAGTCCGCCCATCATTTGATCAAGTTGAGCCAAATAGCTCCCATAACCTTGATCTAGAAGATCTTGAATGGACGGTTCGCTATTTGTTGGCTGTCCACCGCCTCCACCGCCGGGATTCGTAGTGTTAACCGGAGCATTGTTAGAACCCAACACCTGGCCCCTGGGCCGTGTTAGTGTCCTGTTAACGCTGGGCGTGCTCGGATTGTAAATCGCATTTTGCTGACTGACTACCGGTGATTGATAGGCTCCCTGCGGATTCCAAGCATTCGGAATCGTTTGGGTGGGGCTGCCACTGATTCGCTCAGAGATGCCCCACTCGGGTAATCCCAACCTTTCGCCTAAGGTCGCAACTTGTGTAGAAAAATTATCAAATATTCCCATATATTTCACCCCCTTCCAAAGGTGTTAGTCTTAAAATCTTGGAGGGTAGGCCCGTAGTCGTAGAGCTACCAGCCCACCTTTCAAAACCTCAAGCCACTAAAAAAGCGACTTTCCAAAAACAAGATAGAGCCATTTCAGGCTGTCTTACTTTCGGAAAATCGCTTAAGGAACTTGTCTTAAGATAATCGACTTTCTAATTTATAGTTTAGAGAACGTCACAAAGCCTTGTCAAGAGGTCGGCCAGCTACTCGTGAAGTTTAGTTTTCTCTTTCTTTAAAACTCCGTTAAAAACAAAATCCCAAAACGCTTCGGGGTTACCCTCGATTGGCTCTGCTTGTTTAAATCCTTTAAAGACAAGCCCTTTTCGCCTCTTTAACGACATAGTTAAAAGCTTGGGGTTGTTCAGGATGCGGTCAAGCATAACATTGGCGAGTTTTCGAAGGCGTCCGTCTATCTCTTTTTCTTTAGTAGTCTTCATTTAACTTTCTTAAATCCGTATTTTTTATTCAACCATTTCTCGAAACTATCTTTTGGTTCTTTTAACTCGCTCCATTCTCTCACGCTTTCCCTGAACATGTTTACGGCCATATCAACCAATGGCCCCATTCTAGCAAGTATCTCCTGTATTTCTTCATCGCTTTTTTTCTCAAACTTTTTACCGAGAACCTTTCTTGCTTTCTCAATGTCCATGATTAGACTATATCACTTCCCTGCCCTAGTTAGGCAAAGGCATAATGGGGAATTACCGGCTCAAATTGTTTGTAAATCGCTAGCCAGTCGGCTATAATGGTGTTCGAAGTAGCCCATTTCAGGGGCACCGGGTCAAACGCGGCTGGCACGTCAGACATGCCGCATGGTGGGTGTAGCTCAGTTAGTAGAGCGCCGCTCTGTGGAAGCGGAGGCCGCGGGGGCAGAACCCGTCACTCACCCAGCTTAGAATCCCGTACGCCACCCCAACCACAAAGGTTAGGTGTATAATAGAATATATGGCAAGAAAAGATACCAAAGCGGGATGCCGACATAAATCCCACTCGCACAAAACGAAAAAGCGGCTGGAGATAAAGCGTTTAATGCTGGCGGCAAAAGCCAGTAAACGCCGCAAAAAGGGATAATAGGCTTATCATTAACGGTCTTCCGTTGGTGCCGAAAAAATAAATGTGCTATAATACGCGCATTAGCTAAAAGCCATGTCTAGACCGGACGCCAAAAACATCCCCACTTCCCCAGACCAAGAGCTTTTGGCTTTATTGACCGGCATTCCAAGGGGTTGGCAAACCAGTCCTCGTCACGAGCGGGAGGTCTCCCTAAGCGACTATGGATCAAGGGCGGCGGGGCTAACTCTTTATAACTGTGTTTATGCTCCAGGGAGGGGACCGGCCATTCAGCAGGGCTTACGTAATGAGCCTGAAAGTGGGTTTCCAGCCTAAGCCAGAAAGCCGATGATAGTGCCCTCCAGCGGCCGGAAGGAAAAGCTGACTTCCTGACCGGGAAATTTGGCGCCCGGACCCCAAACCTTAGCCTTGGTAAAAGTTTCTTTGTCGCAAATTGATAAACCGGCCAAAATTTCCCGCAGCGTTTGGCCCGCCTTAATAATCAAAGGTTTGTTTAAATCTGCTTCGCCGTCCGCCGGCTTTAAAAAGATGCCCGCCAATCCTAATTTTTGCCAAATCTTTTCCTTCAACTCCGCCACACCCAGATTTTTTTGGGCGCTAATGGGGAGAAAATCGGGATTTGCCAGCGCTTTTTTCGAAAGGTCAACTTTATTAACGACGACCAAGTAGGGCAGATAAGCCCGGTTGGCCATGAAAGCGTCGATCAGCCGTTCTAAAGTCACGTCTTCTTTAACAACGATTTCGCCATTGCGGATTTTAAACTCGCCGGCCAATTCCTCAATGGTGGCCAGGTTAATGTGTTTTAAAGGGACGTTGGCGGAAATTTTCAGGCCGCCGGCAGTGAGTTTAGTGATATAAACCAGCGGCGGCGCTTCGTCCAGGCGGATGCCGAATTGATACAATTCCGCTTTAATCGCCGCAATTTTTTCCAGGCTTTTAGTGTCCACCATGATTAAAATCAGATCGGCGTTGCGGGCGACCGACAAAACCTGTTTGCCGCGGCCCTTGCCTTTGGAGGCGCCGCTGATAATGCCGGGAATATCCATGATTTGGAAATGGGCGCCTCGGTAGTCCATCATGCCGGGAATGACGTCAATAGTGGTGAAATCATAAGCGGCTACTTTCGAATTGGCATTGGTAATTTGATTGATTAAAGTGGACTTGCCGACCGATGGCGGCCCGACCAAAACGACGGTGGCATCGCCGGTTTTTTTAACGGCGTAGCCCCCGCCGCCACTACCCTCGCCTTTGGCTTTTTTCCACAGCAACTCGTCTTCCAGTTGGGCAATCCGGCCGCGCAGGCGGCCAATATAATGCTGCGTCCCTTTGTGATAGGGCGTTTTCCTGATTTCTTCCCGAATTTGCGCGATTCTTTCCTCAATCTCCATCGCAGTTAGTAAACTGATATAATTCAGACCATGAATAAATTGCTAATCCTGGGACTAATTTTAGCATTTTTGCTTCTCCCCCTGCCAGTTTTGGCGGCCGAGGAGGTTAACAAATTCGGCATTCATATTTTAGAACCGGCCGATTTGCTCAAGGCGAAGGAATTGGTGAATGCTAATGGCGGCGATTGGGGTTTTGTAACGGTGGTCATCCGCGACGATGACCGCGACGCGGGCAAATGGCAAAAGTTTTTTGACGATTGCCGGCGCTCTCACCTGGTCCCGATGGTGCGGCTGGCGACGCATTTGGCCGGCGACGCCTGGGTTAAACCGCTGCCGGAAGATCTGCATTTTTGGACCGATTTTTTAGGTAGTCTTAATTGGCCGGTCAAAAATAAATATATCGTCGTTTTTAACGAGCCGAATCATCAAAAAGAATGGGGCGGCCAAATTAACCCTCAGGAGTACGGGCGGCTGCTGGAGAAAACAATTAGCCTGTTTAAGGAAACTTCGCCTGACTTCAAAATTATTAACGCCGGTTTGGATTTAGCGGCGCCAAATTCTAAAGAAACCATGGACGCTTTGGAATTTTGGCGGCAGATACACCAGGAAGTACCGGATATTTTCGCCAAGCTCGACGGCTGGGCCTCTCATTCTTATCCCAATCACGGCTATTTGGGGACGCCCGGCCAGGCGGGAAGGACCAGTATTCGGGGCTACCAATGGGAACTGGCGGTGTTGAAAGACCGCTTCGGGCTGACCAAAGATTTGCCGGTCTTTATTACCGAAACCGGCTGGCCCTATCAGGTAAACTCGAAATCCGAAATTCGAAATCCGAAATTTTATAATCAAGAAATAACAGCTAAATACATTAAACAAGCCTATGAAAATGTTTGGCTGCCGGATAAAAGAGTGATGGCAGTAACGCCTTTTGTCTTGTACTATCCCCAACCGCCTTTTGCCAACTTTTCCTGGATCACCGCCGAGAATAAAGAGAGCGTTCAATTCCTGACGGTTAAAGACATGCCCAAAATGGCTTGGCGACCAGAACAGGAGTTCGGCTTAAAAATGGAAAAAATAACTTTGCCGCCGTTTTTACCGACCTCGACCAGTTTTACCGGGAAATTACAAATCCGTAATACCGGCCAGTCGATTTGGGGTGAAAGGGGCATGATAGGGTTGGCGGCGAGAACAGTTGATGCCGGCCTGGAGGTTGCGCCGCTACAAATTCCCGGCGGCGTATTGATTGAGCCAGGCAAAACCACGGAGATTGATTTTACTCTCACGAGCAGCTCGCGCTCCGGTGAGCTAACTTTTGCCTGGGAGCATTTGCCGGAATTTAAGATCGCCGTGGTCCGCTCCGGGATTTTGGCGCAGGTCCGCTACACTCTCTGGCAAAAATTAGTCTTTTGGCTAGAACAAAAGCTGCTCTTTTGATATAATTCAGCCAGGCGCCTGTAGCTCAACTGGACAGAGCATCACGCTTCGGACGTGAGGGTTGGGGGTTCGAGTCCCTCCAGGCGCACTTCGAAGACTCAGTGTAAACACACTTGTCCGAGAAGACTCAGTGTAAACACTTTGTGGTGTAAAATATAAGAGTTTACCCTGAACAAACGAAGTTCGTGAAGGGTCCGTAGCTCAATTGGTAGAGCAGTCGCCTGAAGCGACAGGTTGGGCGTTCGAATGAGATATGTTTTATGTCTATGTTTTGAGAAGTTTAAAAAACGGCAGGCTGTATACGGGGTCAACTAATAATATCGAGAGAAGGTTGTGGGAGCATAATTCCGGGTCCGGCAAATACACTAGATTAACCAGACCATTTAACTTAATATATAAAGAAACTTACAAGACAAAGTTGGAGGCCGTAAGGAGAGAATTCTTTTTAAAAACGGGTAAGGGCAGAGCGTTTTTGAAATTGATAGGGGTCCGTAGCTCAATTGGTAGAGCAACTCCCTCTTAAGGAGTAGGTTGGGCGTTCGAGACGCCCCGGACTCACAAAATTGGTAGAGCAGTTGCCTGAGGCGACAGGTTGGGCGTTCGAGACGCCCCGGACTCACAAAATTGGTAGAGCAGTTGCCTGA
>CAZTHI010000002.1:0-20980 GCA_964613135.1 uncultured Gammaproteobacteria bacterium | reverse complement strand
GGCGACAGGTTGGGCGTTCGAGACGCCCCGGACTCACTTTTACCAGGATCGCAGGTTCAAACCGATCCGGGATCGGATAGGGCTCGGATAGGGCGGATAGGGCGGAGGGTCACTCAGTGGAAGAACGGAAGGCGGCGATGGCTTTCTTGATTAAATCGTGGGCCTTATCTTTAGCGCTCCAGCCTTCGATTTTAATTTTCTTATTCGGCTGCAGCTCGGCGTAATTTTCCCAAAAGTTTTTAATTTCTTTTTTGGCGTGGGTGGTCAAATCGTCCAGCTCGTTGATTTCCGCAAAGCGGGGATCGTCCGCCAAAACGGCGATGATTTTGTCGTCCGTTTTGCCGGAATCATTGAGGCGTAAAACACCGATCGGCCGGCAGGAAACGAGGCACCCGGGAAAAGTGGGAAAAGTTGATAAGACCATCACGTCCAGCGGATCGCCATCTTCTTCATTCAGAGTTTGCGGCATCAGGCCGTATTCGGCGGGATAGAAAACCGCTTCGTACAACACCCGGTCCAGCCGGAAAACTTTTAGCTCGGTATCGTATTCGTATTTATTGGTGCAACCCTTGGGGATTTCCACCAAACAATTAATTTCAAAGGGTGGATTTTTGCCTGGCGGCAGGCTGGCGGCTAAGTGATCTTTCGTCATGATTTTCTGGCCCTGAAAATATTATACACCGTCGGATGGTAAAGGAAAATCGCCGGACTCTCTTCAACTAACGCTTTTTGAAAATCTTTGTAAATCACCAAGCGCTTCTCCTGATCCAAAGTTTTGCGGCCTTCTTCCAAAAGATTATCGATTTTGGGACTCTTAAGGCGGCTGATATTGGTGGTTTGGGTGGAATGCCAAAGGTAATATTGATCGGGGTCCGGCGGTACTTCCTGGGCCACCAAAAGGGCTTCGAAACCCTCGTCTAAGTTATTGATGATTTTAATTTTGGTTTCCAGGCCGAGCTCCTGCCAGTCAGCCTTAATTTGCTCGGCGACCGAGATTAAGGAAGGGATGGTGGCCAGCTCAATGGTGGTCAGGGCGGGTCCGCTCTCGGCCGCTTTTTTGAGCAGTTTTTGGGCGTTGGCCAAATTATATTGGTACGGCTTGACGTCGTGATTGTAGGCCCAGGAAGCAGGGTTGATGGAATTTAAGGCCGCCGGTGTCCAATGATCTTTGAGGCCGTAGGCCAAGGCCTGGCGGACACTCTTGTCGGCGAATTTGTTATTTTGGGTGTCAAAAAAAACGGCAACAAAACGGTTTTGTTTGATCACCGGCGCGATTTTGGTGTCCCGCCAATTGGCCAGTTCACCTAAGATGGTTAATTCCCTGATCTCATCCACTTCGCCCAACATAAAGGCGGTGCGGGCGGCCGCTTCGGTGGGATAAAACCGGTACGATAAATTCGGTTTTAAATCAATCCGCTCGATAATCTGGCCGTTCTTTTTGACGGCGCCTACCTTATCTTTGCCGGTGCCCAGCAAACCGTTTTTGAAAATCGGCCGGGAAACCAAAACCAGAAAGGGCGAAAACGGCTCCTTGAGGAGGAATTTAATTCTTTGGTTGTCCAGAGCCGTGGTGGCGACGTCACTGAAATTTAAATTAATGTCACTGGCCTTAAGCGGCTTGCCGTCTTGCCAAAAAAGGTCGTCTTTTAAGGTGAAAATGTATTCGCGGCCGTCATCGCCGGTTTCCCAAAACGAGGCCAGTTTAGGCGTTGGGTTACCCCGCTCGTCAATCGCGGTCAGGCCGTCGCTGATTAAATTTTGCACCTCCAAGGGTAAATCGGCGCCGGTAAACCGGCCGACAATGGCGATCCGTTGCCCAGGTTTAATCACCAAAGCCTGGAAAAGCCGGGGCAGCAAAAGAAAACTGGCGATGCCTAAAATAATGCCCAGGAGAATGGTTTTTTTCTCTTTTTGGCCAAAAGCCAAGGCCAGATGAAGAAAAAAGCGAATTTTTTTAGAAAGAGGCATGAGCGCTAGGCCACCAAAACATTGATAACGGAAATTAAAATAAAAAGAAAAGCCAAAACAATGCTGCTGGAAAACAATAGTTTTTCCACGCCCCTCTTGGAATGATAGGTTTCGCCGCCGCCGCCCCAAGCGCTCCCCAGTCCGGTACCCTTGGCCTGGATTAAAATCGTGACGGTCAGGGCCAAGCCCAAAATAATTTGGAAAAGCACAATCAAATCTTTTATTCCGTTAGCCATATTAAAAAACCGGTGACTAAACTAAGTAAAAAGGAAATCAGAACAAAGCCCCAAAACCGGCCCAGCAGCAACGGCGGTATGATAAAGCCCTGCCAGCTGCCACCGGCAAAGGCGAAGCCGCTAATTTGAAATTGCGGCACAATGGCCGTGACGAGGTAAAGCACCAAAACATTGACCAGCCAGCGGAAAGTGCCCAGAGTGATCAGGTTGATCGGCAAAAGCAGCAGGTTGATCAAAGGCCGGACCGCCAAATTAACCAGTGTCAAAACCAAACCGGCGGTGGCCACGGTTTCCAAACCGCCTTTAAGGGTAATGCCGGCGATAATCTGACTGATGAGCCAAAGGGAAACAGCGTTGATTAAGAAAAGCCGCAGGTATTTTTTAATCATGTCGACGCTTCGATTTTATCACAACAGCCAGACAAACGCCAAATAAAAGGGCCACCCCCAGAATCAGAAAAATTAGCGGCCAGGCGATTAAGCCGATTTCGATGGTTGCCGTAAATTCCTGACCGTTGGCAGTTACCAAAACTTTGCCCTGGCCATAATCCAACCAGCCGGGCGCGCTTATTTTCAGCGGTATTTTGGCTTCACCGTATGGCGGTAGGGCGGCCAGGGTAATTTCCCTAGATGACCCCGAGGTAATCGTTACTTTTTCGCCGGCCAGCAGGACTTTTGAATTGTATAAAGCCCTGGGCCCCTCGTTTCTTAAGGTCAGGTCACCGGTAATTGCCTTTTGCCAGAGAATTCTTTTGGGCAGATTAAATTTGGCCGTCAGCCTGGCTAGGCTTTCCTGCTCGTAGCGGCCGAAAACAACCTGGACATCTTTACCGGCCACCTCGGTGTCGCGATACGAGCCGGCCGGCGGCGGTTGCGTGCTTGATTGGCCGTGAATGGCAAAAGTGAAATGGTTAAGATCGGTTTTGGAAAAATAATCCAAACCGCCGGTCGTTTTTTCCCAGGTAGGATCAACCGGGATCCAGGTTTTTTGGTTTTCGTCCCAATACTCCGGCCAGGCATGAAGCACGTCAGCCACCAGATTGAGCGGTTGCAACTTTTGGTCGGTGGTTTGGGCGTAGCCGTTTATCTCCCTGGCAGGAATGCCGGCCGCTCTGGCCAGGGCGACAAAAAGATCGGTAAATTCCATGCAAATGGCATTTTTGGGGGCGAGCAAGGCCGCGGCCGCCCCTTTGCGGACAATCCCCTCTTGATTGACACGGTTGAAGTCGTAGTCCAGTGTTTTAACGACGAAATTGTAGACTTCCCGGGGTGTTTTTAGGTTTTTGGCGGTGTTTTTGATAAGTTGGCTATCGGACTCCCAATATTTAGCCGGCGCCAAATTTTGGTCTAAATTAAGGGGCGGTGAGGGCGCAAAGGCGGTTTGGGGCGTGGCAAAGATTTTAGCTTTACCGGCAACATTGATGGTGATTTTTTCGGCCGGCTTTAATTTGTAAGTGGCCAACCAGTTGCCGTCCTGATCAAGATTGACCCTGACCGGAGTCGGCTCGATTTTTTGATATGATAGTTGTTGAAAGGCGGTGTCCGGCGGCAGAGCGACCTCCGTTTCGCCCGGGCCGGCGTTGGGGTTTTTCAGATGATAACTCAGGGCAAAGTCAAAGATTTGGAATTGGCCGAAGGCGGCGCTGACACCACTGCCCAAGAGTTGATTTTTGGTAAAGCGGTAAAGATTAAAATTGCCTTCCGTGGTTTTTTCCACCGGCTCGGGATTGATAAAGGCGGGATTGCCGAAACTCTGGGGTATTGCCAGAGTCGCCGTGTAAGCCGAGTCTTCTTCGGAATTGGCCAGCTTGGGCAGGAAGACTTCCCAGACCTGGCCGTTTTTCTGGGCTAAATCCAGGGAGTCGTAATTAATGGTAAAAGTGTAGGTTTTGTCCAGGCCAACGACCTGCTCGTTGAAAAATAAATCAAGGTTGGTGGTCCCGTTTTCCCGGCGGATATCGGTTTTAAGGCTGCCCGTGTTGTCGGCGGCAATAATATTTTTGATGTTTTCCGACGGCAGGCTCAGAGAATAGCGGGTGGCGTAAAGACTGGAAAGTTTGTTTTTGAGGCTGATGGTCTGGGAAACATGGACCAGGCCGTCGGTTTTAACTTCGTAGCGGACAGTGTAGGTGGTTTCAAATTCGCCGGCCCCGAAGACGGGGACAACTGATAACTGACAACTGATAACTAATAACAAAGAAAGAAAGATTTTCTTCACTAAGCCATTTTAAAGCAAAATTGGGGGGTTGACAACTTCCGCGCTTTCGGGTAAAGTTGGGGTATGCCGGTGACCTTATACAAGCGCCAAAAACAAATCCTCGGTTTTCTTTCTTTGTATATTCAAAAATACGGCTACTCTCCCACTCTGCAGGAAATTGCCGAGGCTTTGGGCGTCTCTTCGCTGGCGACCGTCCACGAGCATCTACAGACGATGGCCAAAAAAGGGATTATTAAAAGATTTGCAGGGGCGGTCCGGGGCATTGAGATTGTCGATAAGACTTTGGGTGAGCTGACTAAGGGCGTGGAAGTGCCCCTGCTGGGCTTTATTGCCGCCGGCAGTCCGATTGAGCCCTATACCGATCCCAACGCGACCATGTCGGTGGCGCCGGATTTACTTTCCGGTAAAAAGCACGCTTTTGTCCTGAAGGTGAAGGGCCGGTCGATGATTGACGAGGGCATTTTGGATGGCGATTACGTGGTGGTCGAAGAACAGGCCACCGCCAACAACGGCGATATCGTGGTGGCCATTTTGGAAAACGGTTTTGCCACCCTGAAGCGTTTTTTTAAGGAAGCGACGCGGGTGCGCTTGGAGCCGGCCAACTCGGAAATGGCGCCGATTTTTGCCCGCAATGTCCGGATTCAGGGTAAGGTGGTGGGGATTGTCAGGCGGTTTGCTTCTTGATTGTGATGGCACAATCCGGGCAAACTTCTTCGCAGAGACCACATAAAATACACTTTTTTTGATCAACAATGGGCGTGGGATTGCTGTAAACGCCGGGGGTCTTACCGAAAGACAAGGCTTTGACCGGGCATTTGGCCAGACAAAGACCGCAGCCTTTGCACAGATAGGGAAAAATGACCCAGTCGCCTTTTTTCATTGGAGCGCCTCCTGATCCATCCGCTGTAAATGGGGGTCGGCGGCAAATTGGACTTTCAATTTTTCCGCCAAGACTTGCCAGACGGTGGCTTTTTTGACAATGTTGGTCGCCTCAAGGATCCTTTTCAGGACGAAAATGTTCCAGGCTTTGGGCGGTAGCGTGGTGGCCGGCTGGCCGGCCATAGCGGGACCGTAAATCACTTTGGTTTTTGGCCCGAGATGAGCCTTGGCTCTTATCAGCGCCCGGTCGCAAAAGATGGCGGCTACGTCTGCTTGGCTAAACTTGGGATAAAGAATTTGGCGGCCGGCAGCCTCGATAATCACAAAAGCTAAGGAAACGCCGCCGCGCTGCTCAACCCCAAAGTTCGGGATTAAAGTTGCCGATTTGCCTTCAAGAAAAGCGGCCTTGGCTAAAGTTTCCGCCGCCAGCTGTACCCCTTGACCGCCTTCGCCCGCCAATAAAATTTTCATTAAAACTCTCCGATCGCGAAACTTTTTTCTAATGCCTTGAGGCGGCTGATGGTTTGCTCAGCTCCGGTTTTCCAATTTAGGGGACAGGCGGAGATGACTTCCACCAGGGAAAAATTGCCGGCCGCTTGGGCGGCGATCGCTTTTTGCAGATATTTTTTAAGCAACGCCGGCCGGTCGCTACTGGCGCGAGCCAAATACGCCTTGGGCCAAGCCAATTTCCGTAAAAATTCCGGGCCTGTAAACATTTTGCCGGCAAGATTGTCTTTTTTGCCGAAGGGTGTGGAGTCGGTGATTTGGTTGGCCAGCGTGGTCGGCGACAGTTGGCCGCCGGTCATGCCGTAATTGGTGTTGTTGACCAGAATCACGGTGATCGCCGTGTTGCGCAAACAGGCGTGAATCAGATTTTGCAGACCGATGGCGTAACCGCCGCCGTCGCCGACCAGGCAGACCAGGGTTTCGTTTGGCCGCGCCATTTTAAAACCGACGGCGGTGGGGACGGTCCGGCCATGATGAGTTTGGGCGGTGGGCAGATCAAAGAAATCCCAAGCCAATAAATTACAGCCGATGTCGGTAAGAAAAGTAAAGTGCGGGGCCAGTTTTTCTTCATCAATCACCCTGCCCAGGTTTTTCAAAATAATGCCGTAGCCGCAGCCGGGGCAAAACTTGTGGGGCTTGGAACTGATTTTGTAACAGCGGGGAAAATTAGGCTGCATAGATTTTGGCCACCTCCTCAGGCGTAAAGCCTAATGCCGGCTTGCCGACCGTTTCCATTTTGGTTTTTTCGCCAGACAAAACGCTTTTCACTAACCGGGCCAGCTGACCCAGCGACGATTCCAGAATAATGATTTTTTGGACTTCTTGGGCGATATGTCTTAAATCTTTTTCCGGAAACGGCCAGATGGTGATGGGCCGGAAAAGGTAAACGCCGGCTTCTTTGGCGGCGGCAGCGACACTGCCGGCGGCGACGACCAGCGTTGGGGATTTGGGGCCAGACAATTCAAATGCCGCCACCTGCGAGGCCATTTTCTGCCAATCAGCGGCATGGTGCATATTTAAGGCGTAAGCCTCTTCCTCCAGGTTGTAACAATTTCTCATGTTGCCGGTCAGGATTGGCTGCGTATTACGTATTACGTATTGCGTATTACGAATTTCTACTTCCCCTTTCATCTTGCCCAAGTAGCCGTCGTAAAGGATAAAAGTGGGAAAGCGGAATTGCCAGGCATGGGCAAAAGCTTTAAGGGTGAGTTGATAAAGCTCGGTCAGACCGCAGGGCGCGTAAACCAGCCGGTAACCCTCGCCGTTGCCGCCGAAAGCGGTCATCGTCAGCTCTTGCTGGGAATAAATGACGGTGCCGGTAGAGGGACCGCCCCGTTGACCGATAAAACAGACCATCGGCAAACGCATCGCTTCGGCCATCGACAAAGGATCCTGCATTAAAATGGTGCCCGGTCCGGCGGTGGCCGTAAAAGCGGGCACGCCCGCCAAAACACTGCCGCAGACACCAAAACCGGCCGCCATCTCGTCTTCGGTTTGCAGATATTGCAGCGATTTATCTTCGTGACAAAACTTGGCCCAGGTGGCCAGAACTTCGGTGGTGGGCGTGATGGGATAACCAAACATGATTTTGGCCCCGGCGTCAAACGCGGCTCGGGCGAGGACTTCGTTACCCATTAAGAATTGGCGCATAGGAATGGTAAAATACTCCTTGTGGGAACATTATATCTTATTGCGACGCCGATTGGCAATATCGAAGATATCACTTTGCGGGCCAAGCGGATATTGAGTGAGGCGGATCTGATTGCCTGTGAGGACACCCGGAAAACCGGGCTGCTTTTGTCCCGGTTGGGCCTGCCGAAAAAACCATTGCTGTCTTTCTATGAAGAAAACGAAGCCGGCCGGCTACCGGAAGTGATTCGGCGGCTGCAGATGGGCGAAAAGGTCGCCTTGGTTTCTAATGCCGGCACACCGGTGATCGCCGATCCGGGCTTTAAATTGGTGAGGGCGTGTTTGGTCATTGGCATTAAAGTAACGGCTATCCCCGGCCCGTCCGCGCTGCTAACCGCCCTGGTGGCCAGCGGCTTGCCGCCGGATAAATTTATTTTTTTGGGCTATTTACCCAAAAGCCAAACCAAGCGCCAGAAAATTTTAGCCAGTTTTGGGACTTTGCCGTTGCCGGCCACACTGGTGTTTTACGAATCGCCCTACCGGCTGCAAAAAACTTTGGCCGACGTGCAGGCGGTCTTTGGCGACGTGACGATCGCCGTCGGCCAGGAGCTGACCAAAATGTTTGAAGAAACCAAACGGGGCAAAGTTAGCGAAATAATTAAAGATTTTAGCGCCACCCCGCCGCGGGGCGAGTTTACGGTGGCGGTTTGGCCAGTTTTACCATCATGAGTTATTTACGGAATTATTTAGTCAAAGACAAAAAAATCACCTTTCCGATTTATTTTCCGGATGCCACCCGGGCGATTGTCCGCAGCGTTGACTCGGCGGATCTGGCCGGCAGCGGCGTGGAGGGCATGGTCATTAATACTTATCATCTGATGACCCAGCCGGGCACGACGGTGATTAAGGCGATGGGCGGGGTGGGCCGGTTTATGAATTGGCCGGGGTTGCTGGTCTCCGATTCCGGCGGGTTTCAGCTGCTCTCCATGGTCTATAAAAATGCCGCTCTGGGGAAAATTAATAAGGACGGGGTCATTTTTTACGTCAATTCTCAAGGCGAGAAAAGAAAATATACCTTGACGCCGGAAAAGTCGATTCAAGTTCAATTCGCTTTGGGGTCGGACATTGTTATTTGTCTGGATGATTGCCCGGCGGCCAAGGCAACTGAGGCAAAAAATCTTTTGAGTGTGGAGCGGACGATTGCCTGGGCGGGCCGGTGTAAGCAAGAGTATTTGCGGCTGACGAAAGGCGCTAAAAAACCCATGCCTAAACTTTTTGCGGTGGTGCAAGGCGGCGAAAGCGCCGAGTTGCGGACCAAATGCGCCCAAGAGTTAATCAAAATCGGCTTTGACGGCTATTGCTTTGGCGGTTGGCCTTTGGATGAAAACAAAAATTTACGAGCGACGGTAAAATTGACCGCTGACCTGCTCCCTGACGACAAACCTAAATTTGCCTTGGGGATCGGTAATCCGGCGGCGATTGTGGCCGGTTTTAAAATGGGCTACCAGATTTTTGATTGTGTTTTACCGACCAGGGACGCCCGGCACGAACGACTGTATGTTTTTGCCGGTGACCCGGAGAAAATAGATCTTTTAAACAACCCTGACTTTTACGAATACGTGCATATTCTGAAAGAGCAATACGTGCGCGATCCCCGGCCGATCAGCGCTTATTGCGATTGCTATACCTGCCGGCATTATTCGCGGGCTTATTTGCATCATTTATTCCGGATCGAGGACGCCCTGGCTTGGCGGCTGGCGACGATTCACAATCTAAGAATGTACACCAAATTGATCGCAGTCCTGCGGTCATCTTTATCCGATCCGGGATCGGTTCAGGTTGACGATCCGGGAAAATAGTCCTACAATTTTCCTAATGCCCACCCGAAAAGTAATCTTGGCAACCGGAGAGATCTATCATATTTTTAACCGCAGCACTCACGGTATCCCAATTTTCAAGAGTAAACGGGCCATCGATAATTTTTTGGAAGTGGCCAGGTTTTATCTCTCCTCGACTCCCCCGGTTAAGTTTTCGGTTTATCGTAAGGGCAAATATAATAATTTACCGGATTTATCTAGGCCGTTGGTAAAAATCATTGCTTATTGTCTTATGCCGAATCACTTTCATTTTATTTTGCTACAAAGCCGGGACAGCGGTATCAAAATTTACTTGCAGAAACTCATTGGCAGTTATTCCCATTACTTTAACCTTAAAAAAGAGCAAAAAGGGCCGCTATTTGAGAGCCGCTTTAAGGCCGTTAGAGTCGAGACAGAAGAACAACTGCTCCATCTATCGCGTTATATTCATCTCAACCCCGTCACGGCCTACTTATCAGAAAACCCTGCCGGCTATTCGTACTCTTCTTTTCCGGCTTATCTTGGAGAAGAATCATTTTTACCTATCGAAACCTCGATGATTTTATCCTGTTTTTCTTCAGCTAAAAAATACCAGGAATTTGTTTTGGCAAGAAAAGAATATCAGCGAGAGCTGGACAAAATAAAACATCTTCTGCTGGAAGAACCATAAAATAAATACCAGGATCGCAGGATCAAACCGATCCGGGATCGGTTATTCCTTAATTCCCAAATAGCCTTATTGGTCGGTTGGAAACTAATTGCCAGTTTGCCAAAGACGGATTGCCGATTAATTTAGCTAATCTTTCTTTCCATTCGTAAATTCTCACACTAAAATCTAAATTCGGTAGAGTTTTGTACATAATTCTTTTGGCTACCTGCGATAATTTACCGGCAAGCGAGGGATTTTCAAGATAATCGGCAATTCTTCTGGCGTGGGCCTTTGGATAAATAACCACAATTTGAGGACGTGTCTCGTCCGGCATGGCAGTCTCGCCTTCTTTTGGCTGATACTCATGGGCCAATTGTTTTATGCCCTCGGCAACATAAACCCTTCTAGCATCTTCTGCCGAAAGAAGAATTCTTTCATATTCGTGAATTTTGTTTTTGTCGAATATTCCTTTATTCATAATTTGCCCGCCTCAATACCACCCATGTAAATAGCCGCGCTAATCAAATTTGCTAAAGCCAAATTGTGAGTTGCGAGCGGAAGAGCAGCCGCTAGGGCGGTTAAAGAAGGTAAAAATCTATCTACCATGTAAGACATCTTGTTTGCAATATCGGCGACCGCTATCGGTTTTCCGGCGCGGCGGCATTCTTCCGTGACGGCATCATTAAATAAAACCCGGGTGTTCTGTTTCTCCTCTGTATTTTTCCATAATAAACCGGCCGCCTTACCAAGGACGGGTATGTCTTCTGCATTTGTTCTGAGTTCCGGATTAAAATACTCTTCTAGCACAACTCTCGTTTTTCCAGAAGCAATACAGGCTTTGAGTGCCGGCGATAAACCAAAGGCAGAGTCAAATTCTGCGTGTTCTTGATCAATAATCATCACGTCAACCGATCCAATTCTTACCCTCCTTATATGTTCTTTGGTAAAGGCTTCAACGTTGCCTAAACTAACATCTTCGTGGAGAATAAACATGGTTGCTTCTGCCATCACTATCAAATTACCAGAAAACCAATGCTAAATCAAAGGACCGAACTGAATCTTCTTCTGGAAGAGGCTTAAATACCGGGATCGGAGGATCAAACCGATCCGGGATCGGTCATTCTTCGAGCATTTCGGTCATTCTTCGAGCGTGGAAGTATCCCCGACCGGGAGGCCCATTTCTTGGGCTTTCAGCATCCGCCGCACAATTTTGCCGGAGCGGGTTTTCGGCAGTTTGGCGACAAAGTCGATTTCCCGCGGATAGGCGTGGCCGGCCAGATGGGTTTTAACGTAGGTTTGGATTTCCGTTTTGATTTTGGCCGAAGGTTGGTGATCGGAGCGCAAAACGATAAACGCCTTGATAATTTCGCCTCGAATGGGATCCGGCTTGCCGATGACGGCGTTTTCCAAAACCGCCGGATGGCTGGCGATCGCCGACTCCACTTCGAAAGTGCCGACCCGCTCGCCGGCCGTTTTAATAATTTCCGTTTTGCGGGAAGAAAACCAAAAATAACCTTGTTGATCACAATACACCCGGTCGCCGGTGAGAAACCAGCCGTGGGAAAAATAACTCCGGTAAAGCTGGGGGCTTTGCCAAATTTGGCTCATCATGCCGGGCCAGCCGGGCTTAAAAGCCAAATTACCGGCTACACCCGCCTTGACCGGCTGAAAATGATCGTCCAGAACCACGGCAGTGATGCCCGGGATCGGCTTGCCCATGGAGCCCGGTTTCTGGGGAACGGTTAAAAAATTACAAATCATCATCGCGCCGGTTTCGGTTTGCCAATAGGTATCGAGCACCGGCACCTTCAAATATTTTTCAATCCAGGCAAACGAGGCCGGCGTGAGGGCTTCGCCGACAGTGGCGACCAGTCTTAAGGCAGAGAGGTCATAATTTTTGATGATCTTTTCCAGATCCTGAAGTAGGCGAATGGCGGTGGGGGCGGTGTATAAGACGGAAACTTGGTACTTTTGTATAATTTCGTACCATTTTCCCGGCGCAAAACGGCCTTCGAAAACTACCAGGGTGTTTGCCAAAGCCCAGGGAGCCAAAATGCCATAAGCCACGCCGGTCACCCAGCCGGGATCGGCGGTACACCAATAAATATCCTGGGGATGCAAATCCAAAACCCATTGGGCGGTGATCATTTGCTGCCGCAGCGCCGGTCGCGGGGTGACGATGCCGGAAACCGGGGTGTTGCCGGTGGCCGAAGTGTAGAGCATACAGAGTGGATCGGCATCGGTGAGGGTGACGTCGGGAAAAGCGGTTGCTTCTTTGGCAATTTCCCGGTCAAGATCATCGGCCAGAATGATTTTTTGCAAATCCGGTAAATGACTTTTGATGGCTTTTACCCGCGGTAATAATTCTTTATTGGTCACTAAAACTTTGGCGCCGGAGTTGGCCAAACGGTCCTGTAAGGCCTGAGTGCCGAAGGCGGCGAATAACGTGCCCACCACGGCGCCGATTCTCAGACTGCCGACTAACCCCCAATAGAGCTGGGACACCCGGGGTAGAAAAAAGAACACCCGGTCGCCCTTTTTAACGCCTAATTTTTTTAACAAATGGGCGAATTGATTGGCCCGGTCACTGATTTGGCCGAAAGTGAATTTTTTGGTCTGGCCGTTTTCGCCTTCCCAATAAAGAGCGATCTTGTTTTTTAGCGTGGCGGTGGGGGGCTGAAAAAACCAAGGTGTTGGCGGCTGGGCCTTTGGCCAGGAAAAAGTCCGGCAGGTTTGGGCGTAATCGGTTAAATTGGGGGTCATGCCAGCAAATTTCTGCCGGTCATTAATTCCGGCTTTTCGATGTCCATCAGATATAAAATCGTGGGTGCGACATCGGCTAAAATCCCACCGGAGAGAGTCTGGTCTGGCCGGCTATTGTCTTTATCGGCGACAATAAAAGGCACGGGATTGGAGGAATGTTCGGTGTCCACTTGGCCGGTTTGCAGATTAATCATTTCCTCGATATTACCATGATCGGCGGTCACCACCAAGGTGGCGCCCAGATCAAGGGTGGCGGCGATGACCCGGCCGAGGCATTGGTCCACCACCTCACAGGCTTTGATACCGGCGGCCAGGACGCCCGTGTGGCCCACCATATCGGGATTGGCATAATTGACAATCACAAAGCCGTAGCCGTCGGCTTTTAATCTTTTAATGAGCTCCGTGGTCAGTTGCGGCGTCGCCATTTCCGGTTTTTGGTCGTAGGTAGGCACATTGGGCGAGGGAATTTCCACGCGCTCTTCCCCGGGAAAAACTTTTTCCCGCTGGCCGTTGAAATAATAGGTGACAAATCTTTCTTTTTCGGTTTCCGCCATGTGCAATTGGCGGATATCTTTCTCGGCTAAAATTCTGGCCAAGGGCAGCTTGACCGGTTCCGGCGGAAAAGCGACCGCCACCGGCAAATCCTTTTCGTATTGCGTCATGGTGACGAAAAAGAGATTTTTGAGGATTTTTTCTCTTTTAAAAGTGGTCGTCAGCTCCGGGACCTGATACTGTTTTAGGCCGTATTTTTCCGCATAGGGATCAAAGCTTCTTTTAATGGTCAGGGTTTCAAAATCGGGCGAAACGAAAGATTTAGTTAATTGCCGGGGCCGGTCAATCCGGAAATTAAAGAAAATCACACCGTCGTTGTCGGCAATCAGGCCATTTTTATCCAGCAATATCGGCTCCAGGAATTCATCGGTCTTGCCTTCGCGGTAGGACCTTTTAATGGTTTCCGCCAATGAATCGGCGCTGGTCCCCTTGCCCAGCGTGAGCAGGTCATAGGCTTTTTGCGTTCTTTCCCAGTGGTAATCCCGGTCCATGGCAAAATAACGGCCGATCAGCGTGGCAATTTTGCCAACGCCGTCTTTTTTGAGCGTTTCCTGAATTTTGCCGATATAGATGGCCGCGGAGATGGGCGGTGAATCCCGGCCGTCGGTAAAAAGATGGAGCCAAACTTTAGGCAGCCCCGCCTTTTTGGCGAAATTAAGCAAAGCAAACAGATGATCCAGGCTGGAGTGAACGCCGCCCGAGCCGATCAGTCCCAACAGGTGCAGCGCCGATTTATTTTTGATCACATGGTCGGCCACCTGTTTAAAGGCGGGAATCTGAAAAAAGACACCGTCGGCGATACTCATATTTATTCTCGGCAGATCCTGGAAGACAATTTGGCCCGCGCCCAGATTAAGATGACCGGTTTCCGAATTACCGTTTTCGCCCCGGGGCAAACCGACAGCTTCACCCGAAGCCAAGAGTTGGGTGTGCGGGAAACCCGCCCACAAGCGGTTGAAATTGGGCGTTTTGGCCAGTGTGATGGCGTTCCCCGGTCCGGCCGGTGCCAAGCCCCAACCGTCAAGAATAAGTAAAACCAGTGGTTTTCTCATCCGGTGTTTGTCAACTGCTTTTCTATTTCCAACAGGCGGTTATATTTGGCCACCCGTTCGCCTCTGGCCGGCGCGCCGAATTTCGTGTAGTCGGCGCCGACGCCAACGCTAAAATCGGCGATAAAATCATCGGTGGTTTCGCCGCTGCGGTGAGAAACGATCACTTTCCAATCGGCCTGGCGGGCAATTTTAATGACCTCAATGGTTTCCGAAATAGTGCCGATTTGGTTTGGTTTAACCAGGATGGCCTGGCAGGCTTTTTTCTTAATCGCTTCAGCCAGCCTTTGCTTGTTGGTCGCCAATAAATCATCGCCGACAATTAAGGTTCCCGGCAAAAGCTGGCCGACTTTTTGCCAGCCGTCCCAATCGTCTTCGGCAAGCGGATCCTCCAGGGTTAACAGCGGATATTGTTGGTTGAGCTGCTGGTAATAGGCAATCAATTCGTCGGTGGCCATGGGCATGGTTTGGTCACGGATTTTATATTTGCCGTTTTGATAAAAAGACTGGGCGGCAATGTCTAGGCCCAAAAAAACATCCTGCTTGAGCCGGTAATTGGCCATCTCGATGGCCTTAACCAGAACTTCCAGGGCGTCCAAATTGGTAAAAAGATTGGGGGCAAAGCCACCCTCATCGCCAACACTGTGAATGGCGCCGTGCTGAATTAAAACCTGTTTTAATGATTGGTAGATTTCTTCTGCCTGGCGCAGGTTTTCCGAATAGGTCTTTTGTGAGCTGGGAATGATGTGAAATTCCTGGAAGTCCAAATTGCCGGCACCGTGCTGACCGCCGTTGATTAAATTGAAAGTGGGTATCGGCAGCCGCAGACTTGCCTGCGGGCCGTATAGATGAGAGATATGAATATAAGTGGCAATTTTTTGCGAGGCAGCGGCCGCTTCACAAACGCCCTGAGAAACAGAAAGAAGGGCGTTGGCGCCCAATTTTGATTTGTTATTGGTGCCGTCGAGCTTAATTAAGGCTTGGTCAACTTCCAATTGCTTGGTTGACTCGATACCTATTAATTTGGGGGCAATGATTTGATTGACGTTGGCGACTGCCTTTAACACACCCAGGCCGTGGAAGCGGTTGGGATCATTGTCCCGTAATTCGACCGCTTCGTATTTCCCCACCGAAGCGCCGGAGGGAACTGAGGCAATACCCAGAGCGCCGTCTTCCAGCTCAACTCGGGTTTCGATGGTGGGATTGCCTCGGGAATCAAGAATTTCCCGGGCAATAATCGTTTTAATCTTGGCCATTACTTAGCCACGCCCTTTCTTTCCAAATCATAAATTAATTCGCGGGTTCTTTCAATAGCGTCGGGGTTGACGGAAACGCTGGTAATTCCCCACTTGACCAGTTTTTCCAGAAGGTCGGGATATTGCGAGGGCGCTTGGCCGCAAATCGAGCAGGTTACCTTTGCCTTTTGGCAAGTTTTAACGGTTTTTTCCAACGCCCAAAGCACGGCCGGGTCCAACTCGTTGAAGGCAGCCGCCAATTCCCCATTATCCCGATCAACGCCCAAAATCAACATGGTGAGGTCGTTGGAGCCGATGGAAACGCCGTCGATGCCCACTTTTAAGAAATCTTCCAATAAAATCACGTTAGCGGGAATTTCTACCATTAGCCACAGTTTGAAGGTGGCGCTGCGGGATAAGCCGTTGGCGACCACAATCCTTTTCACCTGTTGCAATTCCCGCGGGGTCCTGACAAAGGGAATCATTAGCCAGAGATTGGGAAATTCCTGGCGGACTTTTTTGATCGCCGCCAGTTCTAATTCGAAAACGCCGGGATTGCTGATATAACGGTAGGCACCCCTGAATCCCAGCAGAGGATTTTCCTCTTGCGGCTCATAAGCCTGGCCGCCGGTTAGGTTGCGGTATTCGTTAGTTTTAAAATCAGTGGCCCGATAAACGACCGGCCGGGGCGCAAAATGTTGGCAAAAAACGGCGATTTTGGCCGCCAAATCATTGATAAAGACTTTTTGTTTTTGGTCATGGATTATTTTTTGAGGATGCAGGCCGATTTGCGCCAGCATAAACTCCGCCCGCAGCAGGCCAACACCGTCGATGTTTCGCTGCGAAATGGGCGCCGCCAAATCTGGCTCGGCCAAATTAACGTAGATTTTGGTGGCAGTTTTAACTGGTAATAGGTGAGACGCGAGACGTGAGACGGAGGAATTTTGATCTATTGCGTCTTCCGTATTTCGTATTGCGTATCTCGTATCACGAATTACTCCTCCTTTGTATATTTCTCCCTTAGCGCCGTTAACGGTGATGATTTGACCATTTTTTAATTTTTGCGTCGCTACTTCGGTCCCCACTACGCAAGGGATCCCCAACTCGCGGCTGACAATCGCGGCGTGCGAGGTTTGGCCGCCTTTATCGGTAACGATGGCGGCGACTTTTTTCATCGCCGGGACAAAATCGGGAGAAGTCATTTCTGTGACCAAAATATCGCCGACTTTAATTTTGTTTATCTCTTTGGCCGATTTAATCAATTGGACCGGGCCGGTGCCCATCCCCGGACTGGCCGGCTGGCCGGTTAAGATGGCTACCCGCTTGGGGCCGACCAGCTTGGTTTCAAGGGCTTTAGACGGTGAGCTGATGGTGGTAATCGGCCGGGTTTGCAAAATAAATAATTTATTTTGATAAAGAGCCCACTCAATGTCCTGGGGGTAAAAATAATGCCGGTGAATCTTTTTGCCGATTTTGGCCAACTCCACAATTTGCGCATCGGTTAATTTTCTTTTTACTTGAAGATTGCGCGGCACCCCGGTTTCTTTGGTTAAACTACCCACTTTAATCAATTGGACTGTCTGTTTGGCGACTTCCCGCTTGATTATTCCCAGGGTATTGCTTTCCAAAACGTATTGGTCGGGAGTCAGCGAACCTTGAACAATTAATTCACCCAGGCCATAAATGGCTTCAATGACTAAGCGGTTTTTTTCCAAATTAACCGGATCGGCGGTAAACATAATGCCGGAAATAAAGGAGGGAATCATTTCCTGAATGGGCACGGCGATGCCCACCTTGAAATGATCAAATTTTTTCTCCTCCCGGTAGAAAATCGCCCGGGGCTCAAATAAGGAGGCCCAACAATCTTTGACCCGCTCTACCACGTTGGCTTCGCCTCTGATATTCAAAAAGGTTCGCTGTTGGCCGGCAAAAGAGGCGGTGGGCAAATCTTCGGCGGTGGCCGAGGAACGAATGGCCACTAAGGCTTGGGAAAAAAGGCCACCTAATTTAAGATAGCTATTGATAATTTCGGTACCTAATTTTTCGGAAATTTGGCCGCTTTCAATGATTTTCTTGGCGCACTGAGAAACCTCGTTAAGCGATTGCGGGTCGGTCAGGTCCAGACGCTTAAGCTCCCGGAAAATTTTACTTTTAAGTTTATTTTCTTCCAAAAAGTCGAAGTAGGCTTTGCTGGTCACGATAAACCCCGGTGGCACCGGTAAATCCAAACCCGCCATCTCCCCCAGATTGGCGCCTTTACCGCCCACTAAGGGAATGTCTTCCTTGCCGACTTCCTTGAACCATAAAATGTATTTGTCTTTTTTCAGCATGAGCAGATCTTTATCATTTCCAGCCGCGATTGGGTTGCTGGCGCATCTCTTCGGTTTCGGTGCCGCGGCTATAATCATCCTGCAACCTGACGGTATTACCTGTTTCTTTAGTAGATGACTCCAAAATATCACAGTCAGTGATCGCTTGGCAGCGGTGTTTCATCATGGGTTTAATAAAATAACCCTGCAGGGGTGCCATCTCCAGTTCGTTGTCGTCAATAGTCATTTTCGCTTGGCCAGAAAGCAAACAAAGAGTTTCCTGCTTTTGATCATGATACTGGTAGCTGAAGCGGAGACCCTCCTTAAGATGTAAAATTTTCCCGACCACCAGCGACTCCGGTGGCGTAAAGATCAATTCATAACCCCAGGGTTTTTCGATTTTTTGAGAATAGGGAGTCATCATATTAATTTTAACAAAGTATCGACCAGCTCTTCGCCGCCAAGATGCAGACTGCCAGTCGTATAAAAGTTCGCCGGTAATTCCTTCGGATCGGTGGTCACGCCGATACCGGCCGTCTCCACCATCTCTCTGTCGTTGGGTCCATTACCGATAGCCATGGTTTGGCTGATGTCAACTTTCAAATAGTCGGCCAGATGCCTAAGGGCGGCGCCTTTATTGAGTCTCTTAGGAGCAATATCATAAGCCTCGCCATTCCAAAGGCAATAAAATGCGTTTTGGTCATCAAATTTTTTAACAATGGCTTCGATTTCCGGAACGGCCTGCCGGCAATGAGGGGTAATTAAAAATTGCTTTGGTTCAAAGCCGCGTATCTGCTTGTTGGCTTTGGCCAGTTCCCGAATAGCCACCTTCATGTGATTCATTTTCTCCAAGGTGGGCCGGTCAAATTTTTCGTGTTGGATAACCAGACCGTCAATGAGGGTAAAAATGCCGTTTTCGCCTTGCAGGCTGGCGTTGTCCCATAAAATTTTGCCGTACATCCGGTCTAAATACAAAAGACTGCGACCGCTGGAAAAAGTAAGATGAAGGCGCTTTTTTAATTTGATTAATTTTTCCAACAAGCGGTCGGGCAGAGTAAAGGTTTTGACAAAAAGAGAATCTTCTTTTTCTTCAATTTCGGTGCCGCGCTCAACCGTCACGCCGTCACAATCAAAACAAATAATTTTAAGGTTTTCGATATCTTTGAGCGTTAATTCCGTGATAGGCTTCATTAATCTCATTCTAAAGGGTGGCGAGAAAAAGGTCAAGCTGAAAGGCAAGGTTAAGCGGAGTTTGGCCGGTTTTTTGTTGATAATCGATTTCCAAAAGTTGTTGGTATAACTCCAGAAGTTTAGCCAAACCAATTCTTTTCCCCTGACTGATTAATTTTCCCTGACGCCACTCCGGCAGGCCCGTGAGACCTTTTGGGCCCAAGTCGGCCGCTAAAATTAACAAACGAATTTGCCGGCCCAGCATGTAAAAGATTAACTCCGGCGGGTCTTGAATTAGGCATTGGCGGAGCCAGTAAAGGGTGTTTTTTTGGTTGTTGGGGGTCAGCGTATCCAAAAAGCGAAAAATCAACGGGCTCAAATCAAAAGTCAGCGTTTCCGCCTTAAGTGAAGTGAGCGTCCGGCCGTCAATTTTTTTGCTTTCCCAAAGAATTAAATTGGTAAAAGCGCCTTTTTTGAGGAAATCCAGAATTTTTTGGCGCTCAAGACTTTTGGGTGAAGAAAGCAGATTCTCGATGACCACCAAACGATTGGGAGAAAACATGGACAGAGATTCTAAGGCCTGTTTGATCGCGGTAAGATTGATCTCGGTTCCGGAAAGCCTGACAATTTCGTTACCACTGCTTTTGCCAACAACAACTTTCTGGCTCAAAGCCAGCCGGCTGGCCGCCAGATTTTCCCCGTGAAGAATGAGCATGTTTAGTCAACCCGAAAAACTTCGTCCCCTTCTTTAACCGGCTGATCAACTTTGATGCCGATGTTATCGCCTTTTTTGGCCTTCTCAATATTTTGGTGCTCAACCTGCATTGAGGTTACCGTTTGCTCGAATTCCGCGTCTTCGCTTTTAACTTTAATTTTGTCGCCGATTTTAATGGGCGCCAAAACTTGAAAGACGGCCACGCCGATTTTATCGTAATAATGCGTGACCAAGGCCGCTTTAGTATCTGTCATTTTTTCACCCCCTTTCCACCAATTTCCATTTTAGCACAAGTTTTGCGGGCGTGACAAATCGCCACGGCGAGGGCATCGCAAACATCATCAAAATAAGTTTTTTTATGATTCGGAGCCCGGAAAGAAAGGATTTTGCGTACGGTTTGTTTCATCAAGGCCTTATCAGCCCGGCCTGACCCGCCGACCACCAACTTAATACTCATGGGGGCATAATCAAAAACCGGAATTTTTTGCTTGGCGGCCGCCAGCTTAATGACGCCTAAGGATTCGGAAACGGCCATGGCGGTTTTAACATTGGTGGCAAAAAATAACCTTTCAATCGCCAAAACGTCCGGTTTGTGTTTTTTGAGAAGCATGATCATTTGCTGATGGATAAAAACCAGCCGTTTACTGGCGATTTCGGTCTTCTCGGTTTTGATCCAACCAAAATCCAGTAATTTGTACTTGTCGCCGGCGTCGTTGCTACGAAGTAAGCCAAATCCCGTGGTGGCTGTCCCCGGGTCGATTCCTAAAATAAGCATGGTGAGACCGGGAGGATTCGAACCTCCGGCCAAAAGCTTAAAAGGCTTCTGCTCTACCGCTGAGCTACGGTCCCAATTGTTTCAATTATATTATAATCTTGGTATGAAGAGCAAGTGTGCATGTTGCGGTTTATGCTGCCGACTCTTTTTAATTAATTTAAGCAAGAGAGAATACCTTTCGGGGCAGTACCAAACGATGTTCGCGGCATTGGGAAACCCTGTGAAATTTTCTCAGGCCCGGAATTGTGGCGCCAATCTTCTGGCCCAAAATAAAGACGGCAGCTGTTTTTATCTGAAAAATCATTCTTGCCGTATTCATCAAAGTCGGCCGGCCGTCTGCCGGCAATTCTTTTGCAGCTCGAAAAGCAAGGGCTTCCAAAACATGATCAGACTAATCGAAGAAGAGTGGGCGGCAATCAAGATTAAAACAGATTTGTGACCCCACACGGATTCGAACCGTGGTACCGAGGC
>CAZTHI010000001.1:14028-70324 GCA_964613135.1 uncultured Gammaproteobacteria bacterium | reverse complement strand
ATCCTTAAATACATTGTCAGTAAATATACTCTGACAACGTATCGTAGTCAAACACCTAAAGAACTTAATAATGGAAATGGTGAATTGCTACTGGATAATTATCTGAGAAGCGCCCTGAGGCTTCGAGATCTTTTATTATCATTTTGCTGATCATAGGCAAGTCTATGGCAAGTCCGGCATGCCAAAACTTGAGAATTGGGCGGAATATATAGATAGCGAACTTTCCTTCCACACACCCCGCAAATAAACCAAAAGACAAATCCCCTGCCCAAATTAGACCTTGTATAGGTCATTCGGACTTGGTTTTGATCCGTAAATTCAATCTTTCCATTCGTTTCTTGTTTTAAATTGATAGTTGATCCTTTCTCAATCATTTCTATCAAATCTCTAACAAACCCTTCATTCTTGGGATCAAGCAAGGTTTTCTTATCATCTGAGGCTTTTTGTTTGAGTTTTAAATAAAAATTTCTGGCAAACACACCCGCGCTTACGCGCTGAGAGTTTTCTACAAGTGGCCTTTTATCAAAAGAGTGCATAAACATATTTCTACCGAAATCACTAACAATTACTAAGAATCATTAGGGTTATTTTGCCCGTTATTTGCTTGAACTATTTGATTTTGGCCCACCACGGCAGTGTTTGTCTTGATATTTACTTCAAAAGAAGGTGATTTAAGCATTTTAAGGGCTTGTAGCGAGGCCAAATAATGCCTCTCTGCCCTATCCAGCTCCTTGCTCAAAACAGCTAAATACTGTACATCGTATCTGGTTTTTATGCTTCCCAAAGTGTCCTTAATCCTTCTTTGAATTTCCAAAATCCTCACAAAATTAAGAGATACTATTTCGGCTATAGATTTCTCACTTGGGGTACTACAGCCATATTCCGTCTGAAGATTCTTACTAAATTCCAGGGCAAAAACCCCGTGAAGCTTAGAGGTTGCGTTTAATAGCAAAACTCCCTTATCAAATTCAAACAGGGTCATTGCCTTATAGTAATTTGAATCTAATGTAAATTCTTTGGGTTCTTTCAAATCCTTAATTTCTTTATCTGCTTGTCGGAGTATGTACCATGCATCAAAGCCGGTGGCTGAGCTACTAATGGCCTGCTTTATCTCTTCTATTGTTTTTGGTTTTGCAAGCTTGTTATTGGGCATATGAAATTGGTAGATCCGGAACCTTGGAGGCTACAATTCTCCCCAAATAATCCCTTTCGATAATTTCTCTTTCTTTTCTGGCTCTCGGAAGCACTACCTTGAAGTAGAAATCAAATTGTGGGACGGTGAAAAGTGAATCCCGACACTAAGTGACATTGACTTTTAATATCTTAAGTGCTAATATTTAGTTACTAAACATGAAGGAGATTCTATATGAGTCTCCTTTATTTTTTCTCCTTAAACTTCAATAATTCTCTTAAATAGTGAAAGTCCCGAAAGTCGTTGCCGGCAAACTGGCGAATTTCCCTGGCCGTTCTTTCACCCCTGGACAAGACGGTTATTTTTTTGCCGATTGCCCTTAAATGTTTTAGTACGGGTAAAAAATCCCCGTCTCCGGAGAGAAAAATCAACTTATTAAAATTATCTTTTTCTTTCATTAAGTAAAAAGCCATTTCAACGTCACAATTTGCCTTTCTCTGCGTCGTGCCGTCGCCTTGATGGTAAAGCTTTACGGGCTTTAGATATAATTTGTATCCAAATTCTTCTAGCTTCATGTAAAAGCGAATTCTTTGTAAATGTTTGGAAAGAAGCAATAGTTTTGCTTCGTCTAATTTTTTTCCCTCATCACGAACATATTTCCCCAAATATTTCTCTAGGAGCCCCAGGGGAACGCTATCGTTTTCTAAATAGCTATATGGAAAACTATATATTTCCACGCCTCCAAAATACAGAACTTTGGTAACACCATACTTAGTTTTCAGATAGCCCATCAGTTTTTTATAATCTATTTTCCACCCCAGGCTTTTTTCCCCACCATAAAAGAGATTGGAAGCATCAATAAAAGCGCAAGTCTTTATCACCTTAGGCATGGACTTATTATATCGCGAATTAATTTAAATTTCTTAAGCCATCCTGCTTTGGCGGCGGCGGTCCAGGGCAGTCAAAAACTTTTTGCGGAAGCGCAAGGATTTGGGCGTGATTTCCAACAGCTCGTCATTTTCGACAAACCCCAGCGATTGCTCCAGGCTGAATTTGAGCGGCGGCACCAGCTGAATAATGCCGTCGGAAGTTTTGGAGCGCATATTGCTCAATTTTTTACCCTTATTGACGTTGATTTCGATGTCTTCTTCCTTGCTATTTTGGCCGATAATCATGCCTTCGTAAACATTAACCCCGGGATCGATAAAAGTGATGCCCCGACCCTGGGCCGCGTTGAGTCCATAAGCGATGGCCGGACCGTTTTCGGAAGCGATTAACACGCCGGTTCTGATTTTGGGCAGAATTTCACCGATGGGCTCAAAACCAATCAGCTCCGAGCTTAACGTCGCCAAGCCTTTAGTGTTGGTCATCAACACCCCTCTCAGGCCGATAGTGGTTCTGGTCGGAATTTTGTAGACCAGCTTAATCTCCTGATCCGAAACCGGCTCCATTTTCAACATTTCCCCCTGCCTTTTGCCCATCTCCTGAATAATCGTCCCCTGATATGCGTTTAAAACGATAATGGTCACCTCTTCGTAGGGCTCCGAGACTTGACCAGCCACGGTTTTGGTGATAACTTCGGGCCGACCGACTTCCATTTCGAATCCCTCGCGCCGGAGCGTCTCCAATAGAATCGCCAGGTGTAACTCTCCCCGGCCGGCCACCCGGAAGCGGCCGCCGCTGATTTTTTCCAGCCTTAAACTTAAATTCGTCTCCAGCTCTTTTTTCAACCGCTCTTCAATTTGGCGGCTGGTACCAAGCTGGCCTTCTTGGCCGGAAAAGGGGGAAGAGTTGGGACCGATATCAATGCGCAAGGTCGGCTCGGAAATGACGCTGGATGGTAAACTCTCCGTGTCGCCCGGTTCGGCAATGGTCTGGCCAATGTTGCCTTCGGCCACGCCGGTCACTCCGACAATATCGCCGGCGAAAGCCTCCGTCACTGCCTTTCTGGTTAAACCATCGGAAATGTAAATGCCGTCGATCAGGTAGGTCGTATTTTGGTCGTGAGTCAAATTGACTTTTTGGCCCATCGCTAATTTACCGCGGAAAATCTTGCCCACCAGAATGCGACCGGTGTGCAAATTATAGTCCAGCGACGAAATGAGCATTTTGAATGGGCCGGCAGTGTCGTTGGTCGGCGCCGGAATTTGGCCAATGATTTCGTCCAGCAAGGGGGTAACATCGGCCGGCACCGAAATGTCTTGTGGCAATTCTTTAAAAACCTTGCCGTCCCGGCCGACGGCAAAAAGAACGGAAAATTCCAAGTGCTGGTTTTCGGTGGCCAACTCCAAAAATAAATCATTGGTCTTGGCCAGCGTTTCAGAAATCCGGGCAAACGGCTTGTCGATTTTATTGATCACCACGATAATTTTTAAGTTCAGCTCTAAGGCCTTTTTCAAAACGAAACGAGTTTGCGGCATCGGCCCTTCTTGGGCATCAATGATTAAAAGCGCGCCGTCGGCCATACCCAGCGTTCTTTCGACTTCGCCGGAAAAATCGGCGTGGCCGGGCGTATCGATGATATTGATCTTGATGCCTTTGTATTTAATGGCGATGTTTTTGGCGAGAATAGTGATCCCCTTTTCCCTTTCCAGCTCGTTGCTGTCCAAGATGCAGACCTCGGTCATCTCTTCCTCGTTGGCGCGGAAGACGTGCGTTTGTTTTAAAAAAGCGTCAATCAGGGTGGTTTTACCGTGATCGACATGGGCGATGACCGCCACATTCCGTATTTTTAGTTGGTCCATGGGAAGTATTATATACTACTGGAGCACGTAGGAGCCGGAGGTGCGCAAACCGCCCATCTTCTTTTTAAGGTCCGAAAAGAAGTTTCCGATCGAATCCGTCAGGCTTGGTTTTTTAACCAAGACCTTGGCTTCCACCTGAAAGGTATTCGTTAAAAAAGTGCCCCGCACATCATAAACTCCCCCCAAAAGCCAGTCCTGGCAATCGTAATCACAGCTAATGGTTGACCGCCGGCAGAAAGCACCTCCCTGAGCGTCGGCGATGGTTAAGATTTTCTGGCCGCCGGCACCGGAAATTAAACTGGCTCCGGCATCATCAATTCTCAAATTTCTTTCCGGAGGGCAACCACAACAGACATCTTCCGCCGGGCATGTTTTCCGCTCGCAAACCACCAGTTCGGGGCTAACCCTGCCTCTGAGAGTAATTTTTTGGCGATTATATCCGGCCTGGCCGGCCAAAACCTGGCTGGGGATCAGAGCCCCCGCCAGCGGCGTTTCCTCATTTTGCCGGGAAAGTTGCACGTATTTATCGTTGGTTAAATTAAACCAAATGACATAACTGATTAAAGAAGCAAGAAGCAAAAGTGAGAAAGTCACCGAAGTAGCGAGCGCCAGCTTTTTGAGCATTAACCCAATGATATCACCTTTTCAAACCTAGCGATACAACTGGCTGTGAGTGCCGATCAAATCAAAATAAAAAACCTTCCCGTCTTCCAATTCCCGGAAAATTGCCCGCCAGTCCCCGGTAATATTAAGACTACGGTAGCCTTGGTATTGGCCGGCCAAGGCATGATTATTTAAAATCGGGTGATGTTGGTCGCTCAAAAAAATTTCCAACCGGTGGCGAAAAGCAATTTTAACTTTCTGAGGGGCCTTGCGGAAGTCTTTGATAAATCTTTTAGAATAATCAATTCTTTTTGTTTTCATCAATGATCTTGTCCAAAAATCCCAAGGCTTCGTCAGCGGACCGGAAAGAAGTAAAGCGGCCGGCCTTGCGATTGGCCTCCGATTCTTTCAGAGCTTGAATCAGATATTCGCTCGGCTCTTCGCTGGTTAAATTGAAATTAATCGCCTTTACTCTGATTAATTGCCTTAAATAACCATTAATCAGCGCGCTTAAACTAAAACCCAAGCCGGCAGCCACTCGCTGAGCCTGAAGTTTAGTCCGAGAATCAATTTTGATATTAATGACGGCGGTATCCATATTCATCATTATATACTTTGTCTACACTTTGTCAATACCCAATAAATATCGTCTTCTTTTCGCTTTCGGAAATTTTTCAACGGCGTAGCGGAGCATGGTGCGCGGCATGCTAACGGCGTACTTTCGCAAAAACTTTTCTTCAGCAGCCAAATCCTTTTTGCCAATTTCCCGGAGCATCCAGCCCACTGCCTTATGGATTAAATCGTGCTTGTCAGCCAGCAAAATCGCGGCGATTTTTAAGGTGTCAGTGAATTGGCCTTGTTTGATGAAAGCGAAAGTAGCCATAATGCTGATGCGGCGCTCCCAAAGATTTTTTGACCGCGCCAATCGATAAAGAATGGCTTTGTCTTTATCAATCAGCCAATCGCCCAAGATATTAGGCGCGGAGCCGTCTACCAAATCCCAATTATTAAATTTCCGGGTATTCTTTAAATAGAAAGTCACGATTTGCTTTTTGCCGGCCAAATTCGGCCTTAGCCGGGTTACGGAGGACTTTTAACTTTCCCTGCAATTGAGAGACTTGAGCGCTCATTTGGCCTTAACTTTGGAGCCGCTGGGCGTATCTTCGACTAGGCAGCCACATTTTTCGATCTTTTGCCGGAGCTGATCGGAGGCGGCCCATTGGCCCTGTTTCCGCAATTCTTCCCGCTCTTTCACTAACTTCGCGACTTCCGCGGGCACGCAAAAAACCGGGCAGTTTTCATTCAAACGTAACCCCAAAACCTGATCAAAATCCAAAATCAATTCCAATTTATCCGGGGCCGGTAAATCCGATTTGGCCATCTCCCAAACTATGGCCAGCGCGTCCGGCGTACATAAATCCCGGTTGACTTTGGCGGCAAACCTTTGCCGAAACGCCTGAATTTTCTCCGGATCGTCCGTGCCGATGGTTTGGCTGTGAGTCTCGCTTCGCCAGCCGCTGACCAAGCTCATTAATTTTTGATAGGCATTTTGGGCGCCTTCCAACGCTTCCCAACTGAAAACCAAACCCTGTTTGTAATGAGACATTAAAGCTAAATACCGGAAAGCCAGAGGGTTAAAGCCTTTTTTTACCAAATCTTGGATGGTCCAAACATTCCCTAGGCTCTTGCTCATCTTTCCGTCTTTTAAAGTCAGCCATTCATTGTGCAGCCAATAATTAGCCATCTGCCGGCCAAAAGCGCCATAAGCCTGAGCGATCTCGTTGGTGTGATGAACGGGAATGTGCTCCTTGCCGCCGGTATGAATATCAAACTGATTGCCTAAATACTTAGTTGACATGGCCGTACACTCAATGTGCCAACCGGGAAAGCCCTTGCCCCAGGGTGAATCCCATTGCATAATATGCTTTGGCTGGTTGGTCACCCACAACAAAAAATCCCAGGGCTGCCTCTTCTCCGGATCAACCTCCACCCGACTGCCGGCAAACTGTTTTTTTAAATCCAACCGGCTAAACCTGGCGTAATCGGGAAATTTGGCCGTGTCAAAAACCAGGCCGGTTTTGGTTTTGTAGGTAAAGCCGTTTTTCTCAATCAACTTGATCAATTCAATTTGTTCGGCAATGTGCTCGGTGGCACGGCACAAAACATCCGGCCGAATGATGTTGAGCAGATCCATGCTGGCCAAAAATTGGGCGATGTATCTATCGGCAATTTGCCAAACCGAAGTCTTTTCGCGCAGAGCGCCTTTTTCCATCTTGTCTTCACCTTCATCGGCGTCTGAAGTTAAATGACCAACGTCGGTAATGTTCATGACCCATTTAACCTTGAGGCCGTCCCAACGCAAAAGCCGCGTCAAGACGTCCCATTGGACATAGCAATACATGTTGCCAATATGTTGATTCCAATAAACAGTCGGGCCGCAGGAATAAACGCCAGCCTCGCCTTTTTTAATCGGCGTAAAACTTTCCAATTTTCTGGTTAACGTGTTGTAAAGTTTAATCATCTCGTTTTCATCTTACTACAACCATCAGGCCTAATCAAAAACGTGCTCACTAAAATATCTTTCGCCTCGGTCGGCAAAAATCGTGACCACAGTTTTATCACGGCTTAACTTTCTGGCAATTCGGGACGAAGCAACAAAATTGGCCCCTGAAGAAATGCCCACTAGTATCCCCTGATCTCTGGCCAATCTTTTGGCGGCGGCAACTGCCTGTTGAGTGTCCACTTTTTCGACCATATCAATCAGCCCTTGATCTACCAGTTTAGGAATAAATCCCTCGCCGATGCCCTGAATATTATGGCGGCCGGGTTTTCCCCCGCTTAAAACAGCCGATTCTTTCGGCTCCACCGCCACGATTTTAATCCCCGGAACCACCTTTTTTAAGACTTTACCAACGCCGATTAGGGTTCCGCCGGTGCCAACACCGGCCACAAAAAAGTCTATTTTCCCGCCGGTTTGTTTTAATATTTCCAATCCTGTGGATCTCTCGTGAGCTATGATATTATCCATATTTTCAAACTGGCCGGGAACCCAGGCAGCGGCTGCTTTTCTGGCCAACTCGTCTCTTTTATCAATCGCTCCCTGTGGCCCGTTTTTTTGAGGCGTTAAAACCACTCTGGCGCCAAAGGCTTTTAGCAAGTGCTGTCTTTCCAGACTCATATTTTCCGGCATGACCGCAATCATGTGGTATTTCTTAACAGCGGCGATCATCGCAAAAGCAACTCCGGTATTGCCGGTGGTCGCTTCAATAATCGTCATCCCCAGGCAAAGTTGGCCCCTTTTTTCCGCTGCCGCGACCATATAAAGGGCCATTCTGTCCTTAACACTGCCACCAGGATTTAAGGCTTCCAGTTTCGCCAAGATTTTAGCGCCCTTAAAAGATGGGTTAACCTCAATTAAAGGCGTCCCGCCGATAGTGTCTAAAATTTGTTGATACATCATTCTGACCATAAACAAGTTTGTTGCCAGAGCAATAAAAAAAGCTCCCCTTGGGGAGCTCATTGCCAACCACTATAAGCGCTCCCCCCATTAATCCGGAGAGCAACAACAAAAATTTACGACTTCAATATTCTTTCTCACTGGTTTGGATATTAACACGAATAGCAATTCCCTGTCAAGAACGACCAGATTTAGTCAAAACAGGGATCGGCGAAAACCGGCCACATCGCCGCAAAACTTTTGGTTGCGTTTTGCGCTTCAACCTCGCTTTTTTTCTGGGCAATTAAAACGCCTAATTCATTAACAACCTCGCTGGTACCGGCGCCATTCCTTCCCTGTTTATACCTCTCCAAAAGTCGATCGGCCAAAAATAATTCAAAGTGAGCTAAGTTTCCCGACCGGTGGACGGCTTCAAGAGATGCGATGTATTTATCACGCCCAGAAGGCCAAACGATGATCGGCCGAAAACCAAATCTCTTTAAGATTAAATCGCCCATCAGCCTGGCCGTGCGGCCGTTGCCATCTTCAAAAGGATGAATTCTAAACAACGCGTACATGGAAAAACTAACTGCGGCCACCACGGCCGGCAGGCATTTGACGCCGCAGCCGCAGGGGCTCAACTTTCTTCCCACTTCATCAATGTATAAGTTCATCAGCTCCGGCACTCTTTGCCACGGCGGCGGCGTGAAGCTGGCCTGAGTCACTCCCACGTCTAATGTTCGGTATCTTCCCGAAGCGTCTTCCGGCAAAAGATTCCGCGAGCAGCGCCGCTGAATCGCCTTGATGGTTTCTTCCGTCAGTGGTGTTCTGCCCCTGGCCACTCTGTTGATATATTGCAGAGCACGCCGAGCGTTCCCAAAGGCCTCCAGTTCGGCATGCCCCTCACCCACAGTCGTTTCAGCTAGAGATCTTTCCGTCATCAGTTTTTTTAAATATTCTAATTAATTCTTTCCTTGAGCCAGGACTTAAATTAACGTCTCTCTCCAAAACACGTTCCAGCTGTTCCGACCGCAAATAGATGCCCTCTATGGCCAAGTTGGCCAAGATACTGGCCGCTTCTTCAAAAGCAGGGCTCTTGGCGTGCGATGATTCTTTGGTCATCTTTAGCCTCCCACCCTTCGGCCGGCGGTTTCCGGCTGAGCCTGTTCCTGGGCCGACTTAACGCGCCGGCCGCCGCCGAATTGCCGGCCGGGTTTGCTCGTGGGTACGATTGGCGCTTCTTGTGGTTGAGCAATTGATTGATCATTGGGAATCCCCTCAAACGTTGACTCTCGGCGGCGGCGTAATTGTTCTTCCCGGGCCTTCTGCAATTGGTCAATCTCCTGCTCTATCTGGTGCGAGATTTGGGCGGCTGCTTGTTGGCTCTGGGCAGCCTCTCGGTCCTTCATTTCCCCCAGCCTGGCTTTAGCCGCGGCTTCGTCTGCTTGCACCGTCGGCTCGCCTCGCGAAGCGGGTTGGCCGGTTTGCGGATTACTCGTACTCACACCCATTTGCTCCAAAACTTTTCCTGCCATCTCTTGAGGCTGTTTTTTAACCGTCTCAAAAGTTTCTCCGGCTAACTGACCAATCTGTTGGGCGAGGTTTTTAATAATTTGTTTCGGCATACTTTAATGCAAACTCGAAATTCGAATATCGAAACTCGAAACAATCTCGAAATTCAAATTTTCAAAATATCATTCTAATTTGCGGATAATTGAACCAAAAATACTCATTAGCTCAATCGTTTCTTTAATTAAATTGTCTCTTTCTTTCCCAAGTCTTAGACTATCACTCGTGTTTATCAACTTCAACCAATAAGACGATTCTTTTGCCTCTTTGCGGCAAATTTTGACTCTCATTATAAAATCTTTTTTGCTTAAAGATTCATTCGCTTCAATATAATTAGCCCCTACCGATCCCGATGACCTTATTAGTTGGCTTATATCTTCAATATTAGAAGTGGTTCTTGGCAATTCCCCGACAAACAGCCTTATCGCCTTGGCAAAAGCTAAAGTTCTTTCTTCCAGATCAAATCGTTTCGAATTTTGAGTTTTGGTCATTTAAGTTTGTTTCGGATTTCGAGTTTCGGGTTTCGAATTTTAACATTCTCGTCTTCCCTCCAACGCACGGCTTAAGGTGGACTCATCGGCATATTCCAAATCCCCGCCCGTCGGCAAGCCTTGACCCAAACGAGTAATTTTCAATTTACAATTTTCAATTTTCAATTGCTTCGCGAGATACATCGCCGTGGCCTCGCCCTCCATGTTCGGATTGGTCGCCAGGATAATTTCCGTGATAGGCGAAACGTAAGACGAGATACGGTCCAATAGTTGCTTGATATACAGTTCGTCGGGACCGATATTGTTTAAGGGCGAAATGGCGCCGTGCAAAACATGATAGGCTCCTTTATAATCGCCGGTTTTTTCAATCGCCAAAACGTCCAGCGGCTGCTCCACTACTAAAATCTTCGTTTTATCGCGGTTCTGGTCGGTACAAATCGGACAGGGATCGGTTTCGGCCACGTTGTAACACAGAGAACACAAAACCGTGTTTTTCTTTAATTCTGACAACGCCCCCGCAAATTCGTCCAACTGTTCCTGGGGCACATGCAGCAGGTAAAAAGTCAGCCTGGCGGCTGTTTTGGGCCCAATGCCCGGTAACTTCTCAAACGCCTCGGTTAGATTACGAATCGATTTCGGCAGAATCATTTGCCTAACAGCCCGCCTAAGCCACCGCTCATCGCCTGAAGCTTTTTGGCGGCAATCTCCTGAGAGCGGCGAATAGCTTTATTCAACACGTCCACCAAAATCTGATTGGCCACCCCGGTTACCGTCAGCTCTTTAATTTTCTGATCGCCGGTCATTACCACGCGCACGCCTTGCTCTTCCAAAACGACTTCTTCAGCCGCCAATTGGCGCTGAATTTGCATCGCCTGGTCGCGCATCTTCCGCAAGTCATTTAATTGGCCGACACCTTGTTTTAAATTATCAAACATCTTAGCTGACCAATTTGCCGTTAAAAATTTGGTTGGCAAGATCTATTATATCAGAACCGGGCGGGGTATTTTCAACTACCACTTTGGCCTGAACCTGGTCGAGGGATTTTTTCTGGCCCAAAACACATTTTAACCTCACCGGCTTGCCTAAAATTTGCGAAGCGGATTCCTCCACAATCTGCCGGCATTTTTCCGTTTCCAGTTTTTCTTTATGAAATTTATAAAAAACCTCCAGGGTCAAAACTTCTCCCTCCAGGCCTACCGGCCGCGACGCCCGCAGCAAAGCTTCCACGGAATGATTTTGTGGCCGCACCTGGGCCAAAAGATCCAACCATTTACCCTCGACCACGCTCAGCGTGGCCGGCCCGCCTAAACTCGCGCCTAGCGAGGCTGACTGGCCATCGTTGGCCACTGATGGCGCCGCTGCTAAATCCGGTCTGGCTGGCGGCAAATCAATCTTTTCTGTTTTTTCTTCCGGAATGTTTCGAGTTTCGGGTTTCGAGTTTCGAGTTTTGCCTTCCCCCCACTCCACCACCACCAATTCCAAGGGTAATTGCGGGATCGGGCTGTCTTTTATCTGACTGGCCGCTTGGGAAAAAAGCTCAATTAGCCGAATAACGCTCGTTTTGGGCAAGGCGGTTAATAAATCCTGGTTAACTTCAACGCTAGGCAAGCCTATTTTAGCTAAAAGCAGATTTCTTAATTCCTCCAAAATATTTAAAGTGTAAATTGAGAGATCGGCACCCAGATTAACGATCCGGTCAATCTCCGCCAGACCGGCGGTCATGTCCCTGGCAACCAAAAATTGCAGCAAACGGCGGGGATTGGTTTCTTCCAGCTGGCCCAGCAGCTTTTGAGCTACCAGCAGAGTCACCTTTTGGCCGCCGAAAGAGAGTTGCTCCAAAATTTTATGGGCGTCACGAAAGCTGCCGTCGGCGGCATGGGCAATCAGTTCCAAAACGCCTTTTTCCAATTCTAATTTTTCGCCCGCCACCGCCCGTCTCAGGGCTCCGCTGATTATTTCTTCGGGCCGGGCCTTCTGAAAATTAAACCGCAAACAGCGGGAGATGATGGTGGCGGGCAACTTTTCCGGCTCGGTAGTACAGAGAACAAAAATAGCGTGCTCCGGCGGCTCCTCCAGGGTTTTCAACAAGGCATTGAACGCCTCCGTGGTCAGCATGTGGACTTCATCAATGATATAAACCTTGTATTTGCATTTGGCCGGTGAAAGTTTGATTTTCTCCCGCAAATTGCGGATATCGTCGATGCCGCGGTTGGAAGCGGCGTCCACTTCAATCAGATCCAGCGCGCTGCCGTTGATAATCTCCCGGCAAATATCACACTGATTACATGGTTCCTGGTTTTTAGTTTTGTGAAGACAATTGATGGTCTTGGCCAGGATTCTGGCGGCGGAAGTTTTACCGATGCCTTTCGGCCCGGAAAATAAAAACGCGTGCGGCAGCCGGTCGGAGGTCAAAACTTTGGCTAATTCTTGGCGGACGGCAACGGAATCAAGTTCGGAGAGGGTTTGTGGCCGGTATTTCAGATAATAGGTTCCGATAGCCATGAATGATCAGTTCTTCGATTGTTAATTTTTTACGTTTTGCCAACTCCGGGCAGATAATGATCTCCCCCAAACAATCTTTTTCGCCTGCCACCGAAGGAAACTTGGCCTGCCCGCCCGCGCAATAGTTAAAAGACAAAACTGTGGTCGCCTTATCAAGATGGCGATACTTCCGGTTAAGATCACGGATTGTCTTTTGGTCTACAAATACCAGATTAATCAGAAACATAAGGACTGTCAACTAGCACTTAATTACTACAAACTATAACACCTGAAAAATTTTCAATTTTCAATTTTCAATTTTCAATTCCTTTTTGACCATCGCCGCCACTTGATTGCCGTCGGCTTGGCCTTTAACTTTGCCCATCACCACCCCCATGGCTTTCCCAAAATCGCCCGGTCCCGTTGCCCCAACTTCAGCAACAACCTCTTTGACGATTTTGACCACTTCCTCGTCGCTCATCTGCTGAGGGAGATAAGTATTCAAAAGATCTAATTCGGATTGCTCTTTAGCCACTAAGTCAGCTCGGTTTCCCTGCTGATAAGCGACAATTGATTCTTTGCGTTGTTTGACCTGTTGGCGGATAACCGCCACAACATCGTCATCCACTAAGTCGGCCTGTTTCTCAATCTGCCGATTGCGAAGGGCCGCCAGCAAAAACCGCAAGGTAGAAAGCCGCTCTTTTTCGCCGGCTTTCATCGCCTCCTTGAGATCTTTTTGGAGTTTTTCCAGAATCACGATTTTCTCCTTGTTCGTCTTAGCACTGCTAGGCGCTCTTTTTTACGTAATGAGGGTGGCTTGTAGAATTCCCTTTCCCGCAAATCATTCAAGACATCATCCTGAATGACTTTTTTCCGGAAACGGGCAATTAACCGGTCATCGGTCTCGCCGGGGGTTTTTTTAACAATCGTTGCCATGTTGATATTTCACTCTCCTTTCAAATTTTCAAAAATTCGGATTAGCTCTTCCAAACTAAGTTTAGTCGGCCTCATGCTCTTGTTAACCGAGGCCCAGTTTAATAATAGTTTTTTACTGGCATGCAAAAACCAATTAGCCTCGCCGTCAACCGCCTTGACTTTATTATACACCTCAGTCAAATCGGCGCCGGTGTCCCAGCGGGCGTAAATCCGCACGCCGCCTTTTTTCGGATCTTTCTGAATGATCACCACTAGGCCAGCCACTTCGCCCTCCCAACCGACATATTTATTGCCGGTTTCGATGCCGATCCCCTTCCCCCAAGGCGTCACAAATTTAGTCCCGGTTTCCAATTCTTCCCGCGCCTTAATTTTATTTTGCAGATTCAAAAAAATTGCTTCGGTCAATCTCAACCCCACCGTCATTACCTGATCATCAGTTTCCGCCATGCCTCGCAGACTTTCGATAATATTCTGGAAATAAAAGGCGGTCCGATACTCGCCCACTTCCGGCCAATGCAGATCACGGGTGTTGTCGATTTCCGTTTCAATGTTAACCAGTATTGTCACCGCTTTATCGTCCAACTCTTTAAACGGCTGCTGTAGCCGGCTTTGCTTAATATACTCCCAGCACAAGGAAGCGGCGGAAACAATTTTATCGGCCTGATGATGATCCAATTGGCCCCGGCCCACATCCACAAAAAGTGTCTCCGCGTCAGCCGCTTGCGCTTTTTGGACGGTTTCTTCGTTGGCTTGGGCAAAACCAATTTCCGCTTCTCCCCAACCAGGTAAGAACTTTTTAAGCAGCCAGGCGGCAATAATGCCGTCGGTGTCGGGATTAATATGGGTGATGATTTTCTTCACGGCAAAATTTTGGCTAGCTTGCGAAAATCCTTATCAAAAGTCAAAACTTCAGCTTTTCGGCTTTTGGCCTTAAAAAACAAAAAGATGTCAAAAAGCGAAAGAGAACTTTTGGAAAAAATTTCAAAAGTCTCCAGCCAGAGATCTCTTTCTTCAATCGCCAGATAATCCACCTTTAACAAACCGGCCAAAGCCTTGGTCAGTTCAGGCCGAGAGAACAAATAAACGCTTCGCAAAACAAACTCCATTTCTAAAATAACTTCACTTAAAAAAACGATTTTTATTTTTCTTTGCTGGGCTTTTCGCAGAAATTCGTTGACAATCTTAAATTGTTTTGGATTATCCTGAAGAATAAATCTTAAATAAAAATTGGTGTCAGCAATCAGCGTTTTCATTGCTTAAGAGTTTTAAGATAGCGCTTTACGGCTTCCTTTTCCCACGCTTGTTCTTCAATTTCGATAATCTCCTGCATGGTTTTACCCCTCATTGCCTTATGCTTAAAAGCACCGGCTAAAGAAAAAAGGTCTTCCACCGGTTCAACCAGAACCCTTTGACCATCAGTCGTTACCAGAGCTTTTCTTTTAACCAATAACCCCAATTCCCGTCTGATCGGCGCCGGAATGCTGATTTGACCCTGCGAGGTGATGGAAACCAAATAATTCATCTTGCATTAAATCTATCATTTTACATTAACTTTGTCAAGAGTTAATGTGATTACAGGAGTCTTGAAATTTCCCGCGCCAATTTGGCCGGATCGTGGCGCAGCAATTGGCCGACGGCGGCCAAGGGCTTAACCACCAGCTCTACTTCCAATTTTTGGCATTTGTCTTCATCAATTTTCACCGGAAATGATCTTTCTTGCCGGTAGCGGCGCAAAAGCGTAGCGGGAATTTTGCCGGTTTGGTTATTGACCAAAACATGGGTTAGCTTTTTAGCGGCCTTGCCCAAATACCGTTTTACCTCCGCAACATAATCGGAAACGGCAAAGCCGTCGGTTTCCCCATGCTTGGTCATTAAATTACAAACGTAAACCAGCTTCCCTGTTGATTTGACGATCGCCTGATTAACACCCTCGACCAAAAGGTTAGGCACCAGCGAGGTATAAAGATCGCCCGGCGCCAAAACGATCAAGTCGGCCGCCAAAATGGCCCTGCGCGCCTCAGGGTAAACTTTGGCCGGCGGATCCAGAAAAACATCCAAAATTTTTAAATCAGGTCGCACGCGGCGGATGTCAATATTGGTTTCCCCTTTAATAATCGTACCGTCCTCCAGCCTAGCCCCTAGATGAGAGTGATCCATGGTCACCGGCAAAACCTGGCCTTGGACATCCAAAATTTTGGCCGCCTCCCTAATCGCCAAATCTTCCCGGCCGGTGATATGAGTCAGGGCGGTTAAAAAAAGATTGCCGAAAGAATGACCGGCCAGACCGTTGCCATTGCTAAACCGGTAATCAAAAAGCTGGCGGAGTTTGGTTTTTTCCAGAGGTAGGGCCGAAAGCGCCAATAGCGCCTGCCGGACATTACCCGGCGGCAAAATCCCAAACTCATCCCGCAGCCGACCGGAAGAACCGCCCGAATCGGCCATAGCGAACGGAGTTCGATATATCAGTTTGCTAAACTGCTATGGAAACAATCGCCGTTAAGTCAACCAGAAAATCCCGCAAACCGGAAAGTACCACGTACGTTCCCGTTCCCCCACCCAGCACCACAATCTTCGGCCGTTTTTTCATTGAGGGTATTCTAACAAAAACTAATAAGACTGGGCAAAAAGCCAGCGATGAAAGGCTTCCTTGCCGCAATAAATGCATTTACCATTCGCCTTCTTGGCATCTAGAGGCAAACAGCGGACCGAGGCCTTGGTTTCCTCTTTAATTTTCGCCTCGCAAGCGGGATTCTCGCACCAAAAAGCGGCGATAAATCCCCGGCCGGCGGCCATAATCTGCTTAAAGGCCTCATAAGCATTCACTTCATGGGTATTTTCTTGGGTAAATTTTTGGTGGCGACCCAAAAGATTATCTTGAATCTCGGTTAATAAATTACCCACCTCGCCCGTTAGCGCTTCCAGAGAAACAGTCGCCTTTTCGCCTTTATCTCGCCTCACCAAAGTCACTTTTTGATTATTGGCTTCCCGCTCGCCCACTTCGATTCGCAACGGCACGCCCCTTAATTCCCATTTATTAAACTTGTAGCCGGCGGTTTTGCCCTCTTCGTTGTCAGTCTCGCAACGATAGTCTTTTTCAAGATTACCCTGGACAATTTTGGCATATTCCGCCGCCTTGGTTGAACCGGGAATGGGAACAATAATAATTTGGATGGGGGCAACTTGAGGCGGCAAAATCAGCCCATTGTCGTCGCCATGAACCGCGATTAAGGCGCCAATGCTCCGGGTGGAAAAACCCCAGCTGTTTTGCCAAGGATAAAGCGGCTTACCGGCCTGATCGGGTACCGTCCAAGCAAAAGCCTTGGCAAATTTTTGGCCCAAATCATGGGAAGTACAGCCCTGGAGCGCCTTGCCGTCGGGCATCAAAATTTCGTAGGTATAAGTCTTGTCGGCGCCGGCAAATTTCTCCGCCTCGCTTTTGGCTCCCGAAATGCCATAAACGGCCAATAAGTTCTGATAAGTATCAACATAAGACTTCAAGGCCCACGAAACGGTGGCCTTTGATTCTTCATGAGTGGCATGGGCGCAGTGGCCTTCCTGCCATAAAAATTCGGAGGTGCGCAAAAACAGATAGGTTCGTTTTTCCCAGCGGACGACATTATTCCATTGATTAATCAGAATCGGCAAGTCCCGCCAGCTCTGGGTCCACTTTTTATACATCTCATACATAATTGTTTCCGAGGTGGGCCGGACGACCAGCTTTTCTTTTAATTCCTCGCCGCCGGCAAAAGTAACCACCGCCATTTGCGGCGAAAAGCCGGCCACGTGCTCTTTTTCTTTTTGTAAATAGCTTTCGGGAATAAAAAGCGGGAAATAGGCGTTTTTGACCCCGCGCTTTTTAATCAGTCCGCCCAGATATTCTTGGATTTTCTCCCAGAGGGCATAACCATAAGGCCGGATGACCATGCCGCCCTTAACGGGCGCGTAATCCGCCAACTCCGATTTTAAAATAACATCAGTGTACCAAGCGGCAATGTCTTGGGACTTTTTCTGGATTTCTTTTTTCTGAAAATTCGCGCTGTTCATTATAAAACCTCTTTTACTTTATCACATTCTCTCTTTTCTAGCCACTAAAATAAAAAAACTCGCCTCCATTCCCCACTTTCCAGTGAGAAACAAAGGCGAGTTTTCTCGCGGTACCACTTTGTTTTGCCTCAATGTTGCCATCGAGACCTTAATAGCTGACTTTATGCTTTACGCCAATATCAGCGTCCGTATTTGACGGTTCGGCTTCCGGCTCAGCTTTTCGCTGGCAGCTCCCCCTTCGACTTCGCTCAGGGTTAAAGGGGTGGGAAACCCCTTCATCGCTTTTATTAAATTGTCAAGATTATTTTAATAACTCTAGTGCCTTGTCTCTAGTTAAAAGAGGCCAGCCTTTTTGCCGGCTTAAGGCTAAATACGAAGCATCATAAAAACTGATCTTTCGTAAAAGGGCAATTTTTAGGGTCTGTAGCGGGCCGGGCACTTCCTCACTGATTCCCAGGACCAAAAATTCTTGGTAAATAGCCCTGGCGGTCTTGGAGCTTATCCTTTTTTTTAGAACGGCCGATCTTAAACCATTGCCGACCTCGTATTTTAAGAGGTCGCTGGTGACAAATTCTACTCTGCCGTTAACATAATCTTTAAAAATCTCTGCGAGAGCCTCTTCTTCTCTTAGAAGAAAACTCAAAACAAAAGAGGCCTCCACCACAAAACATTTTTTAATACTTCCGGCCATAATTAATAAGCTGCCCGATCTTTTCAATGCTAATGGGCTTAATTGTTTTTTTCAAGTTTAAAATATTTTCAAAAGCTCTTTCTTTAGCCATTTTCTGTTTGTCATTACCAGCAAAATAGGTTTCTCTTAAAGCATTTCTCACCAATTCCCCCACGGACATTTGCCTGGCTTTAGCCAAAACCAAAAGCTCGCTCCAAAAATCATTATCAAATAAAATCTGAGTGCGCTTATTCAACATATGTATACACATGTTAACACCAAGAGGAAAATTTGTCAAGGGTCATTTTTCATTTCTCACACCTTAGAGGTGTGTCAGGTAGCACACCTCTGGTTAAAACGGCCAGAGGGTGCGGAGACGAGAAAGAAAATTATTGGCTTCCAAAATCCGACCGATGTCGTTGATCGTCACTAGGGTAATTAAAAAGAGTAACAGCGCCATGCCGGCGGTGTTAATCACCTGCTCAAACGAGGCTTTGGGCCGGCGCCGGAAAACCGCCTCATAGACAATAAAAACCAGCCGGCCGCCGTCTAAGGCCGGAAAAGGCAAAATATTTAAAACCGCCAGATTAACCGATAAAATACCGATCAGCTGCAACACCGCCCAAAATCCCGATTGAGCCGCCAGACCGGAAATTTGTAAAATCCCCACCGGCCCAGCCATATCTTTGGGCACCGCCCCATGTCTAAACAAATCGCTCAGCATCGTGCCCAAGCCCGTCAAAGTCAATTTGACCCAACCAAAGGTTTCTTTGGCTCCCTCGGCTAAACCCCGAAGGGGCATTTGCCAAAAAGGATATTTCTTCATCTCCACATCGGAAACCACCACCCCTAATGGTCCTTGACCATCAGGCGGACTACTGCGGGGCGTCAACCACAACATTAAATTCCCGTCCTGGCAGCTAAAGCCGGTCCCGCCGCCAAAAACTTTTGCCGCGCAAGGATTGGCGACTGCCCTGGCCAAAGTCATTCTGATCTGTTGCTCACTTTTCTCCTTGACCAGGTTGGTAAATTTTTCCAAATTATCAATCTTTTCTTCATCCACCGCCAAAATGACATCGCCTTCTTTAATCCCCGCTTGTTGGGCCGGTGAATCCGACAAAACGCCAACAACTTTGACCAGGGCAGTTTTGGTAGGAATACCGGAAACAACGTAAATAACCGAGAAAGCCAAAATCGCCAGCAAAAAGTTCGCCGTCACGCCGGCCACAATCACCAATGCCCTGGCTTTTTTACTTTTAGCCACGAAAGAAAACTTTGAACTTTGAACTTTGAACTTTGAACTTTCTTCCAATTCCTCTCCCAAAAGCCGAACAAAGCCGCCGAAAGGAATGGCGTTAAGCGAATAGATCGTACCCTTGATTTTTTTGGCAAAAATTTTCGGGGGGTAGCCCAGGCCGAATTCTTCCACCCTAATCCCCGCTTTTTTGGCCGCCAAAAAATGACCACCTTCGTGGACCAGAACCAACAACGACAAAACAAACAAGAAAGTAACGAGAGTTAATAACATAAACTAGATTTGTAGCAATTCCGCTTCTTTCGCCTTCCCCATTTCCTCAATTTTTCCCACAAACTCATCGGTTATTTTCTGAAGCTCTTCCTCTTGGTCAAACCGCTCATCCTTGTTGGTTTCCTTGGCTTCGGCGGATCGTTTGATCTCCGTCATTACCTCGTGGCGGACCTGCCGGATCATGATCTTGGCGGATTCCAATTTTTGATTTAAGATTTTGACAAATTGCTCCCGACGCTCCTGGGTTAAAGACGGCACGCCCACCCGGATGGTTGGCCCGTCAACCGAAACACTTAACCCTAAATTGCGGTCCACATTGAGGGCCTTTTCAATGTTTCTAATAATCGCTTGATCAAAAGGCGTAATTAACAGCTGATTTGGCGGCGCCATCGTAATCGTGGCCAGCTCAAGCAAGGGCATTTTGGTTTCATAGGCCTCGACTAGAATCCGCTCAATCATCGCCGGATTGGCCCGGCCCGCCTTTAGCCCGGCCAGTTCTTCGGCCAGCAGCAAAATAACTTTCGTCATCCTCGACCTGGTTTCGTTTACATCCATATCACTTTTTCCCTAACTCAAACCGGGCGATTTTGGCCACCACGATGTTTTCGCCAAATTTACCCACGGTCTCTTTCACCAAATCACCTATTTTTCGGCTCTCATCTCTGATCCAGGACTGCTCTAGCAATTCCTCTACGGTTTTGGGGTTCATGGAGGTCACTTGCAAGGCAATTTCGTGAGCCAAGTTCCGGAAATCCGCGTTGCGAGCGACAAAATCGGTCTCACACCGCAGTTCCACCACCGCGACAATCTTACCGTCGGCGTGACTATAAGCCTCAATCATCCCCTGGGCCACCTCCCGATCAACCCTTTTAGCTGCCTTTTGAATGCCCTTTTCCCGAATCCAAGCCTGAGCCTTGGCCATATCACCACCGGATTGCTCCAACGCCTTCCGACAATCCATGACGCCGGCCTTGGTTTTTTTCCGTAAGGCGACGACATCCGCTAAAGTTATTTTGGTCATTTTTTAGCTCCCATCACGGCCTCGGCCATTTTATCGACCACAAATTGAATCGAGCCGACAGCATCATCATTGGCGGGAATGACCCAGTCAATCGGCGTCGGGTCGCAATTGGAGTCGACCAAGCCGATGATGGGCACATTCATTCTTTGGGCTTCCCGCACCGCTGACCCCTCTTTTTTAACATCGACAATAAAAAGAGCGGCTGGCAGTTCTTTAAGATCCACCAATCCCCCGAAAAATTTTTCCAGACGGGCAATTTCCCGATCCATTAATAGCTGCTCTTTTTTAGTGTATTTTTTAAAGGCGCCCGCTGTCCGATCTTCTTTCATCTTAATGAGCCGGTCGATGCTCTTTTTGACTTGTTCCCAATTGGTCAGCAAACCACCCATCCACCGCTCGGCGATATAAGGCATGCCGGCTTTTTTAGCCGCTTCCCGGATAATTTCCTGAGATTGCCGCTTTGTCCCCAAAAAAATAATCTTGCCGCCGTTGGCTGCGGTTGTCTTGGCGAAAGCGGTCGCCTCCTCTAAGCCAAGTTTGGTTTTAGCCAAATCAAAAATATGGACGCCGCCGCGGACATCAAAAATATAGGGCCGCATGCGGGGATTCCAGCGCTGGGCCTGATGACCGAAATGACAACCGGCCTCTAAGAGCTCCTTGAGGTCGATTTCAACTTTTTGGGCGACTTTTTTGATTTCTTTTTTTGCCTTTACCATTTTGGCTGCCCTTCTTGTCCCGCCACCTGTCAGAAGTGATCAGAAGGGCCCTGACAGATGTGTGTAATGGTGTTATTCTATCAAAATTATTTTACTAAAACAAGTGGTTGGCTACCAGCAAAACATTTTCCAAAAGCGAAATGACGGTCAGGGGGCCGACGCCGCCGGGAACGGGGGTAATAAAAGAAGCTATTTTGGCTACCTCGGCAAAATCAACATCTGCCCTCGGATAACCAACGTCAATCACCGCCGCGCCTTTTTTAACCATCTCTTTTTTAATTAAACCCGGCCGGCCGGTGCAAGAAATCAAAATATCGGCTTGCCGGATGATGCTGCCAAGGTCGGCAACTTCTTTGTCCACCCCCACAACATTCAACTTTTGTCCTTGCAAATAAGCAAATAATGATTCCCCCACAAAACCCCGATTACCTACTACCATGATTTTCTGATCCTGGATCGGAATCGTATCTCCGATCCTGGAAAAATGATCAATCACCGCCATGATGGCGGCGGTCGTTGCCGGCAAAAACCGCGGTCGGCCCTCAGCGAGTAGTCTTAGGTTTTCCGCCGTCAGGCAATCCACGTCTTTATCTGGAGCAATTGAAAATTGAAAATTGAAAATTGAAAATTTCTTCGGGATGGGCATCTGGATCATAATTCCGTGAACCCTTGTCTCTTTATTTTTGGCCTCGATGAGCGCGGTAATCGCCGTAGGTTCGACCTCTTCCCCAAACTTCACCTCTTCCACGACCATCCCCACCCGCTCGCCGACCGCCTTTTTAATCGCCAAATATTTGACGCTGGCCGGATTATCGCCAATCAAAATACTGACTAACTTCGGGCTAAATCCGTGAGCCTTTTTGAACTCCGCCACCGCCAAAGCCAGCTTTCTCTCTTTTTCCGCTGCTAATTTTCTGCCGTCAAAAATAAGAGTCATTTTTCAAAGATACTTTTATCGGCCGCAAAACCGGTGACCGAATAATTTCCGGTCGTACAGCCTAAACATAAACCAAAATCCTTTCCCAGAACTTCTTTGACGCCGGCGGTAAATTCGGCCACCGATAAATAGGCCAAAGACTCCGCCCCCAGATAACGGGCAATTTTCCTTTCCTTTTTTAACTCTCTGGCAATCAGAAAATCTTGTTCATTAATGTCTGTGCCTAAGGGACAAGGGCCGTTCACCGGCGGAAAAATAATCCTGACATGCACTTCGGTGGCTCCAGCGTTGCGCAAATACCCTACTTTATCGCGCAACATACCCACCACCGCTCCCGTCGTGGTTCCCCTAATAATAGAATCGTCAACCAAAATAATTTTTTTGCCGATGAGCCAGTCAAAAGGGAAATAATTGGTGTGCGCCACGGCGTTTCTGACGGTTTTACGGGGGTTGATAAAGCCTCTGATCGCCCCGTCAATGGTTCCGTAACGTCCCTTTAACATCGCGGTCCTCATAGAAAGCGGCTGAGCAGATATTTTGGCCGTTTCTTCAGCAAACCCCTCGGCGGCCGACCTGGCCGATTCCGGAATGTAGGTCACCCAAGCCACGTTTTTAGGAGCCGGATGGCTTTTCGCTAAAATTGCCCCCAACCGCCGCCGGAGAGTATCAAGCTGAATTTTTTGGATCCGGGAATCGGGCCGCATTAAATAGGCGATTTCTAAGGCGCAAAAGGCCGGCGCGATCTTTTGGGAAAATTTTCTGGATCGCAAGCCGGATTGAGAAAATTTAATTAACTCCCCGGGCTTAATTTCCCTTTGGTAATGAATACCAAGACTGTCAAAAGCGGGCGTCTCTGATGACAAGGCATAACCAACCAGCCCGTCTTTTAAAAATTCGGCGTAAGATAAGGGCCGGTTGCCCATTGGGTCGCGGGCGCCAAAAACCGCATCCTTGGTCAGCAAAAGCAAGCTGAAAGAACCCTGAAGCTTGTTTAAAGCCTGAACCATTTTCTCCTCCCAGGAACGGCCAGAACAGCTTAAAATTAAATTACCGATCACCTCACTGTCGGTGGTGCTAGAAAAGCGGTAACCTTTTTTCTGCAGTTCTTTTTTTAAGCCCAGCGCATTGGTAATATTGCCGTTATGGGCAACCGCCAGGCTCCCCAGCTTGGCTAAACGAAACAAGAAAGGAGCCGCGTTGGCAATATTGGAGGAGCCGGTAGTGGAATAACGGGTGTGAGCAATCGCCGCCAGCCCCTTTTGTTTTCTTCTCTTTTGATTTCCCTTGAGATAAGCTTGATATAAACCCCTAACTAAACCCATCTTTTTAAAGGGGAGGAAAACCTTTTGCCCATTGGCCAGGCAAACTCCGGCCGATTCTTCTCCCCGATGTTGGTTTACCAAAAGGCCGGCAAGGGCAATCCCCACTAAATCCTTGGTCAGCAAAGGCCTTTTAAAATATATCCCGAAAAGGCCGCACTCTTCGCGTGGTGTCTCGTTCATCATTAGGGAACCGGAAATTTCTGGGCAAATTTGATCACTTTTTGGCGCAGCTTGGTAATTTGCGGGTCTTTTTTGAGACGATCTTTAAATTTTTTCCGGGCGGCCTGGTCAATCGCTTTATCGGGGCTGCCAATACCGGCCACGTTCAGTTGTCGGGCAATCTCCACACCTTCATTGATAAATCCGGCGATGGTTTTCATCTCTTTTTCTTGCATGCCCCGGGTCGTCACTGCCGGCGTGCCAATCCGGAAGCCGGAGGGATAAAAAGGCGGCCGGGGGTCAAAAGGAATTGTTTGTTTATTGCCGTAAATGTGGGCCGCTTCCAGAGTCACGTGGGCGTGCCAACCTTCGATATTTTTATTGCGTAGATCAAGCCAAATCATGTGATTGGCCGTCCCGTTGCCGACTAAATTAAAATCCTCTTTTTTCAGCTCTTGCGCCAACATTTTAGCGTTTTTAATAATCTGCGCGGCATACTCCGCGAAAGGCTTGCCCTGAGCTTCGCGAAGGGCGACGGCAATCCCCGCGATCTTATTAATATGCGGCCCGCCTTGGTGGCCGGGGAAAACCGAGAAATCAATTTTCTGCGGCAGTTCGGGATCTTTTTTAAGCCCTTTGGCGGTGACCATGATCATGGCCCCCCGCGGTCCGCGCAAAGTTTTATGAGTCGTCGTCATGATCACGTGGGCAAAAGCAGCCGGGCTGGGGTGAACTCCGGCGGCCACCAAACCGGCAATGTGGGAAATATCGGCCACAAAATACGCTCCGACCTGATCGGCAATTTCGGCATATTTTTGCCAATTAAAAATTTTGGTGTAAGCGGTGCCGCCCGACCAGATAATCTTGGGTCGCAATTTTTGCGCCAGTTTTTCCAGCTCGGCAAAATCAATTTCACCCCCGGCCGTCAGGTGATAATACTCGGCCCGGTAATAGCGGCTGGTGTAGCTGGCTGCTTGGCCCATCGATAAATGGCCGCCGTGAGAAAGCAGTTGCGAAAGTACCAAGTCTCCTGGTTTGCAAATGGCTCCGAATATTTCCAGGTTTGCCGGCGAGCCGGAATAGGGTTGGACATTAACATAGGGAACGCTGAACACTTCTTTGGCTCGCTGTCTACACAAGGCCTCGATTTGATCGACAAATTCGTTGCCGGTGTAGTAGCGCTTGCGGGGGTAGCCCTCGGCGTATTTATTTTCCAGAACCGAACCAACTGCCCGCCGTACCGCTTGACTGACATAGTTTTCCGAGGGGATTAATGCTAGCCCCTCTTTCTGCCGCTTTTCTTCTTTTTTAATCAACGCAAAAATATCGTCCATGAAGCCTATTTTAACATTTTTTTGAATTTGGGGTGAACTTTGAGGCGGGCCAAAATCGCCTCCGCCACTTCTTCTTCTGGTTTTTCGCCATCAACCATCGTGATCTGAGCCCACCAGTATTTCTCCGCCAGCCAGCGATAGGTATCCCAAGTATGCATCAGCTCTTCCTTTTTACGAAAAAGGGCGACTCCCTTCTTTTCTTCAACTAAACGCTCCAGACAAACATCGGGTTCAACTTCGATAAAGAAAGTCAAGTCGGGAAGAATAAAATCTTTATTTAATTCAAAAAGCCACTCTTTAGACAAATCAACCGAGCCAAAAGCGACCGAAGACCAGGCATATCGGTCCGTAATTACCATTCTCCCCTTCTTTAAGCGGGGAATAATTTCTTGGTCTAAATGAAATCCGCCATCAGCGGCAAAAAGCAATCTTAAAGACACGGGGGAAATATTCTTATGACCACCTTTGAGAATCTTGCGGATTAATTCTCCCACCGGGCCATTCGTCGGTTCTTTGGTGGCAAAAGGCTGAATTCCCATTTCTTTCATTTTTTGAGAAACTAAAGCCACCTGGGTACTGGCACCGCTACCATCTAAGCCCTCAATATCCACAAAAAAACCGGGATAGTTATGAATTTTCATTTTCCGACAAAAAAACCAACGGGGGCAGGCCTGCTCTGATTTAGAAATAACATTACCGGCTTTTCCTGTCAACTGGCAACAACCAGATCAAATTATATTCCTCTTGATTTTCTGAAATAAAGCTCTATACTATTTTCCTATGGGCAGGCCGGAATCTGAGCTAAAAAATCACGGGATTGAAAAACTGCCCCTCTCTCCCTTGCCTCAAGTCGAAATTTTAGGCATTACCACCGTTCCCGAAAGTACCGGAAACGCCGGCATCGCTTCATCACCAACGGTTTTTGCCGGTGAGTCCGCCAGAACTTGCTATTCCGGTAAAGAAATCTACCGCCCGGCAGATTATCTTAATCCCAAGCATCGGCCGATTACCGACCAGGTTATTGAATCAACCAGAAAAGCCGGTCATCTCACCCCCCGCCAACATTTTGAAATCGTCTTTGGCCTGGCCAATGTTTCTCGCCAACTGCTTTGGGCTTTTTTCCATGCTCATCCGTTTTATAACTCCGAACAGGTCAGTCAAAGATACGTCGCCGTTAAAGAAGGCAATTTTTTTATTCCTCCTTTAGAAGGCCAAGCCTTAGAACTTTATTTGCGAAACGCCCAAGAACAAATGGCCGCCTACCAACAGTTAAAAGAAACTCTCGAGCCGGCGGTAGCAGAAGAATATTTAAGCATTTTTCCGGCAAGGAAAGGAGAAAAATGGCAAAAGGCCAATGCTGGCGTAGTTGAGAAAAAAGCCCAGGAGGTCGCCCGCTATGTTCTAGGTGTTGATACTTTTTCTTATCTTTATCATACTGTTAGCGCCTTAACTCTCATGCGTTACTTTCGGACTTGTTCCATGGCTGATGTCCCGCTCGAGGCAAAATTAGTCGTTTACGAGATGGTTAACCAAGTCGCCAAACTTGATCCTCATTTTTTCAATGAACTGGAAGATCCTTATCCGCTAAACCAAACCCCAGAATTCCAAGCATTGGCTTCATTAAGACAACCAATCGATTACCGAGCGGCTAAAGCCTTTAATCAGGAATTCGATCATAAATTAGGAGGCATTAATTCCAAATTAGTTGACTGGCCGGTCAATGCCCCGCAAACCTTAGCGAGCGCGGTCAGAAATGTTTTGGGAATGGATTCCGGCCGATTGCCAGACGCCGAGGCGATTGAGCTGGTTTTGAACCCGGCCAAAAATAAAGTTTTAGGCGATGTTTTAAATCTAACGACGCTTCATAAGTTAAGCCAAGCGCTTCATGCTATTTCTTATACTTTTGAGAAAAAAATCAGCCATACGGCTGATTCCCAAGACCAACGCCACCGGATGACCCCTGCCGCTCGGCCGATTCTAAGCACTCATTATTCGGGAGAACCGGACTATATCGTCCCTACTTTAATCAGTCAAAACCCAAAAGCTCTTGCCTTATACCAAGAAATTATGGAAAAAACTTTTGCCACTATTAATCGTCTTTTAGAACTCGGGGTCCCGGCTGAATTTGCTTTATACCGACTGCCTAATGCCTTTCCGATTCGTTTTACCGAATCCAGTGATCTTTTAAACCTTCATCATAAATACCGGATGCGGCTTTGTTTTAACGCCCAGGAAGAAATTTGGCAGGCCTCGGTTCAAGAAACCCAACAGATAAGCCAAGTCCATCCGCAAATTAGCCGTTGGTTATTGGCTCCCTGCGGCATCCGCTGGTCAGCTCACAACACGCCTTTTTGTCCCGAAGGCGAAAAATACTGCGGCCAGCCTTTATGGGATAAAAAAACCGAGGAATACCCTTCAAGATTAATCTAATTCTTCTTAAAATCCATCCAGGCTCGGGAGGCAGTTGGGCCTTTTTGACCCTGGTATTTACTCCCTAATTTTTTGGAGCCGTAGGGATGCAAAACCTTGCTTGACATTTGGAAAAAACAAATCTGGGCGATTTTCATTCCCGGATAAATTCTAATCGGCAAGCGTGATAAATTAGAAAGTTCAAAAGTCAACCAGCCAGAAAAACCGGGATCCACATAACCGGCCGTCGCATGAATGATCAATCCCCACCGCCCCAAAGAACTTCGGCCCTCTAGCTTGGCAGCCACATCATCGGGCAGGCTAATTTTTTCGACCGTTGCCCCAAGTAAAAACTCGCCGGAGTGAATAATAAAACCTTCTTTTTCAAGCTTAACCAGGCGGGAGGTTTCCGATTTTTCTTTAACATCAACGACTCCGATCTGCCAGTTGTCAAAAATCCTCACTTGATCAGATAAATAAAGATCTATTGTTGATGGTTGGACGCAGTTTTTATCCAAAGGTTGAATTTTAATTTCTCCTTTTTTAATCCTTTTAAGAATATCTTTGTCCGAGAGTATCATTGCCGAAAGGATAACAAAACTTTTCTTCAATTACAATCCATATGATGAAAGACTGCCATTGCCAATGCGAATGCGGGGCAGAGCATAGGGAAGTTTAGCGCAAGCCAATCCCCGACTGGCGGTCACCGCCGCAGCCGTGCCGATTTCCCCTAAAATTTTGGTGGCCGTCGGGCTAGCGTTGCCGAAGGGATAGGCAAAAGTATTAACATTGATCCCCAGGTGGGAGTTTAAAATTTCCCGGGCGGAAACAATTTCGTCCCGCACTTGCTCTTCGGTTAATTTCGGCAAAGCCCGGTGCGACAAAGTGTGGTTGCCAATGGTCATAATGCCGCTGCTGTTCATTTCCCGCAGCTGCTCCCAGGTCATGTAATCGCTGCCTTCCAAAAGTTGGGTGATGATGAAAACCGTTGCTTTCAGGTTTTTTTGGTGCAGGATCGGATAGGCTTGGGTAAAAATATCGGCATAGCCGTCGTCAAAAGTAATGACCACCGGCTTGGCCGGCAAGGCGCCGCCAGCGAGGCCCGCCATCACTTCCGGCAGCGTGATGGCGGTATAGCCTTTACCGATTAAAAAATCCATTTGTTGAGCAAAAATCGCCGGCCGGACATAGAGCCAAGCCCCTGAGGGTGGGTTATCGCCCACGTGATGATACATTAAGATAGGGATGTTTTTGCAGGGGCCGTATTGGGCAATAAATTGCCGCGTCTCGGCGACTTTGCGCTGTTCTTCTTCTGCTAGTCTTCGGGATTCTTCCGCCTTCTTTTCTGCTTCTTCAATCGCCGTCGAAAAACCGGATTGAGTGGCGGTTTTAGGACCTGTCGCCGGTGCTGCTGGACGAAAATTGCCAATTGCCCGCCAAGCCATCAAAATAAACCCCAGAAGAGCTAAATTAATTACCCCAAAAACTAAAAATGGTTTCACTTTGGCTTTCGCCAGCTTGCCCAGTCGCATTTTGGATAATTACTACAGCCGTAAAATTGTTTGCTCTTTTTGCTTTTCTTAATTACCACATCGCCACCGCACTTGGGGCATTTAACTCCCTCCAGCTTTTGGGCAAAGGGGGCGGTGTATTTACAGGCCGGAAAGCGCGAGCAGGAAATGAATTTGCCAAACCGACCCACCCGGATGACCAGCTGGCCCTCTTTACATAAAGGACAGCTCTCGCCCGTCACCTCGACGGGAACCGCCACCCGCTCGGCCACCTTGGAAACGCTGGTCAACTTTTGTTCAAACGGCCCCCAAAAATCCGCCACCACCGGCTGCCAAAGACGTTTTCCCCGGGCAATGTCGTCCAGCTCATCCTCCATTTTGGCGGTAAACTGATAATCAAAAACATCCGGAAAATATTCCATCAGGAAATCGTTAACGGTGATCCCCAAAGAGGTGGGTTGAAAGCGGCCCTCCAGTTTTTCGACATACTGCCGGTCTTGAATGGTGGAAACAATCGGAGCGTAGGTTGACGGCCGACCGATGCCCAGCTCTTCCAAGGTTTTAATTAAGCTGGCTTCGTTGTAGCGCGCCGGCGGCGCCGTAAACTTTTGCTCCGGATCGAGTTTAACGAGATCCAAATCATCACTTTGTTTTAATTCCGGTAGTTGATTCTCTGTCGTGTTGCTTGTGGCGTGGGCCGTGTCACCGTAGGCTTTCAACCAGCCGTCAAACTTGATGATTTTGCCTTCGGCGGTCAAAACATAAATATTTTTACTCCCGGCCGCCCGGACTTCAATTTTGGTTTGGTCCCAAATCGCCGGCGCCATTTGACAAGCCACCGTTCGCCGCCAAATGAGCTCATAGAGCTTCATTTCGTCGGCCCCAATTTCCAATTTTAAATTTTCAATTTTCAACTCGACGTCCGTAGGACGGATGGCCTCGTGCGCTTCTTGAGCGACCTTGGATTTGGTTTTATAAAACCGAGCTGAGCTCGGCAAATATCTCTCGCCGTAGACCTTATTAATATATAAGCGGATAGCTTCGACCGCCTCGGTGGCCATGTTTAAAGAATCGGTGCGGTGGTAAGTAATCAAGCCTTTTTCATAAAGCCCCTGGGCCGCCCGCATGGTCCTTTTGCTGGAAAAGCCCAATTTACCGACGGCCCGCTGCTGTAATGTGGAGGTAGTAAACGGCGGCACCGGACTTTGGAAAGCCTCTTTTTTATCCACCAGGCCAACTTCATAAGCCGCTTCTTTCAGCTCTGATATCACTGGCGAAGCTTCGTCCTGAGAAGTAATCTTGGCTGTTTGACCGTTAATCTTGGTCAACTGGGCCAAAAAAGTAGGCACGCCCTCTTTAAGGCCGCCAATATGCCGGCGTAATTCGGCGGCGATTTCCCAATATTCCACCGGCACGAATTTATCGATTTCCCTTTCCCGCTCGACAATTAAGCGTACCGCCACCGATTGCACCCGGCCGGCCGAAAGTCCCCGGCGGATTTTAAACCACAATAACGGCGACAATTTATAACCCACCAGTCGGTCCAAAATCCGGCGGCCTTGCTGGGCGTCCACTAATTGCCGGTCGATTTGACCGGGATTAGCAAGCGCTTTTTCAATCGCTGTTTTGGTAATCTCATGAAAGGTAATACGAACTATGTTCGGAATTGAGAATTGAGAATTGAGAATAAGCGGAGCTTGTTGCTTCGCAATTGATAATTTTTTCTTTTTTCCATTTTCCATTCTCCATTTTCCATTCTCCATTTCGCGCAAGATTTGCGCGGCATGCCAGGCGATTGCCTCACCCTCCCGATCAGGGTCGGTCGCCAAATAGATCTTGGTGGCTTTTTTTGCCGCCGCCTGCAAGGCTTCAATCGCTTCTTGCTTTTTCGGCATCAGGACATATTCGGGCGTAAATTTGTAAGCAGGCGGCTCACCGCTTTTAACTATTTTGATGCCGATTTTTCTTTCCGGCAAATCGCGGATATGGCCCATGGTGGCCAGGACACTAAATCCGCTTCCCAGAAACTTAGATAGAGTTTTGGCTTTCGTGGGTGACTCAACCACAATTAAGTTCATGCCTTTTACTTTAGGCTTATCCTGCCGCAGATGTCAACTGAACAATTTAATTACCCGGCGGTTTAGCACTCGTTCCCGTTTTCACGCAGCCGAAGTAAACCCAAACCAGAGGCTATCCCAAGGGCAAGCTTTTGGTAAAAGTTAATTGCCGGTTATCAAAAACGGTTTCAAAGGTTTCCAAAAATTCGTGACGGCCCAACAAGGGCGGGATAAAATCATTGTCTAAAAATCCCAAAGGAATTTTTCTTTGCCAATCCCCTAGCCTAACCGTGATTTTCCTTTTACAAAAGAAAACTGTTTCCTTTCCGCCCACCCCTTCGGTATCCAGTTTTCGGCAATCACTTTTTAAATCGATTCCCAAGCTCTCTGCTAAAAAGCGGGGCAATAAAGTATAGTCGGCACCGGTGTCAACAATCATGGTGACAGGTTTAAAAATCTTGGTTTTTGCGTTTAGGAAAAAGACGGTAGCAATCGGCCGATAAATCGTTCCCAATAAAGACGAGGTTTCTTTTTTAAAAGCAAAACTAATGGCCATGCAAGAACAAAATTAAAGTGTCGGCCTTGGGAACATAAGTCACTAAGGGTGGCCTACCGTGTTTTTTTTCTAATTTTTGGATCATGATTTTAGCCTTGGCGCCGGTGGTCGCGGTAAAAATTTTGTCGCCCATGACGGCCACAATTTTCCCCTTATACCGATTCCATTTTGTTGACAAGGTTTTTTGTTCCTGAATAAATAATTGTTTTTTCTTCATGAGACTAGTTTATCTCAAATCCTTCTTTTTATCAAGCACTCTATCAACCGCCATTTCAATCGAAACGCGGCGACCGTCGGGCACCAATCCCCACCGGCCGGTAAAATACCGATAATAAGATTTCTCACTAATTTGTCTGGTTCGATATTGCCGATAATTGTAAGCGACACAAAGATCCCGACCGCTAATGTCGGTCAGTTTTAAATCTTGAAGCGCTTTCTCAAAACCGGCCAAAACCGGCTGCATTTCCTTTCTTTGCCGATCAATCTGCTCGGCTTCGGCCTGAATTTTGGCTTTGACTTCCGCGGAGGCCGCTTCCCATCTTTTTTTAATTTTTTCCGGCGGCACCGGCGGATCAATCGCGTCGTTACGACCGATAGGTCCGGGATGATATCCTCTTTTTATACCGGGCAGTCCTAGTCTACCTTTGACCACGCCACCCGGCGGCACCGAACCATCCCAGCGATAAGCGGGCAAAGCCAAAGGATTATTGTCTAAATTACTAAAGCGATTTAATTGAAAATCAACCCATTGATAAGCCGCCTGAACCGGCGCTGTTAGCTCCCCCGTCTTGGCAGGCGCCTGACGAAGAGCCGTCCAAATGGCATTTTGATCGGGGAATAAAACTTTGGCGGCCGACTCCACCGTCGGGGAAAATTGAGGCACTTCGAACGACGCAGTTGCTTCGGCCATGTTTTTATTCTACCATACATATTAATATGGCTTTGGATTTCGGCGATTTGTTGGGCGAAGGTCCGTATAAAAAACGAGAGGATTGGCAGCTGCGGGCGCAAGAAGATTTGCGGCAAAAATTGGAAGGCAAAACCGCTTGGCCTTACCAAACTTTCCGCTCGGTTCTCATTTATCTGGGCTTAACCGGCGGCCATGTCCCCGCCACCGCCACCCCTAATGAAATTGATCTCGGCCCGCTCGGCCAAACTATGAGTAAAATGATGGCTGCCACCAATGCCGACGGCAACGAAAGAGCCGTCAATTACTACGCGGGACTGACCACCGGAAAATTAATCGAAACCCCGATAAAAGTGGGTGGGAAAGATCACGTCAATGCCTACATTCCTCCCGATCTTAAAACCGATGCCAAACAAAAAAGAGTTTTGGGCGCCCACTCCCATCCGTCCGGTGTTGAGGGCACAATCGCCGAAACTTTGGCGGGCGCAGATATTGGTGGTTTTCTTAAAAAGGAAAATGTCGCTGAGGTGGTAGTCTTTAATAAAGGCATTCTCATGGCGGTCAAAACGACGGTTACGCCGGACAACGGCAATCCCCAAAAAATAGATAAAGGCATCAAAGATACTCAGCAAGAGCTTCAACAGCAATATCATTTATACCGTTTATCCAGAATTTCATACGGAGCCAATCTTTCCAAATGGTTGGCGCTGGAAAACGGTCTTTCGCTTTATTTCGGCAAACTTGGCCAGCCGCTGAAGAAAGTAGATTTGAGCCTGGTCGTCGATCTTTAGTCAACTTTAAAATATTGCTCCAAAACCTTTTTGGCAATCGGGGCAGCCACGTAAGAGCCTTCGCCGCCGGCTTCCACCAAAACCGTTACAGAAATTTCAGGATCATCAACAGGCGCAAACGCGGTCAGCCAAGCATGAGTGCGGTTTTGCGGATCCCCGAATTCGGCGGTTCCCGTCTTGCAAGCAACCTGAGGATTAAAATCAAACAAAGGAAAAGCCGTCCCGCCGGTGGCGCAAACCGCTTTCATTCCCTCTTTAATCAGACGCAATGTTTCCGGTTTTAATTTTAAATCCTGGCACTCTGATTTAGAATTTGGATTTTGTAATTGGGAATTTACGATTGTGGGTTGACATAATTTGCCGCCGTTGGCAATCGCCGCTGTCATCAGATTTACTTGCAACGGTGTCGTTAACAAATCCCCCTGGCCAATGGCAACATGATAAGTGTTACCCAAAAACCACCGCTGACCGGTGGGATCCGGGACTAAACCGGCGGCTTCACCGCCGATATCAATGCCGGTTTGCTTGCCCAAACCGAATTCCCTGGCCCAGGCCATCAATTTTTCCGGGCCGACCCATTCCCCTACCTTATAAAAGAAAGTGTCGGTCGAACGCTTAATCGCCCGAACAACATCGATCTTGCCTTCGGTCTTGCCGTACTGGGTAAAATACCAGTTGCGGTAGGTATAATCGCCCACCGTAATTTGGCCGGTGTCTTCAAAAAGAGTATTTTGGTCAATTTTGCCTTCTTCGACGCCGGCGGCCGTGGTCACAATTTTAAAAGTGGAGCCCGGCGGGTAAGCGCCGGCAATCGCCCGGTTAAACATGGGCTGGTCGGGGCCGGTTAAATCTTTGGCGGTAATTTTTTCCGGATCAAACGACGGCGAAGAAACCAGCACCAAAATTTGGCCGGTTTTAACCTCGCTGACCACCACCGCCCCTTTTTTGCCTTCCAGGGCGTTGTAAGCGACTTGAGAAAGTTTGGCGTCCAGCGTTAGTTGCAGATCTTTACCCGACTCGGGGGCGATCTGGCCAATGGCCCGGATTTGCCGGCCCCGCGCGTCAACTTCGATCAATTCGCCGCCGTCTTTGCCCCGCAAAATGGCATCATACCGTTGTTCTATTCCCGCTCGGCCCAATAAATCGCCCAATTCCCGCTGGCCGTTTTTAACCTCTTCTTCATTGGCCTCGCCCAAATAGCCGAGGGCAGCCGACAAGGCCGGTCCGTAAAGATAGGCCCGGCCGATATTCGTTTTCAGTTCGCCGGTTTGGCCGGCCGCTTCTAATTTCAACGCCTCTTCGCGAGTAATCGTTTGGCAGTCAGTTTCGTCAGGGCATAAGCGATAAACGGGCACATTTCTCACCAGTGGTTGGTCGCTGCGGCCGTAAATGATGCCCCGGGGCGCAGGCACCATAATTTTTTTGATCCGGTTACCCTCGGCCAACTGCCGGTTGCGGGCGCCCAAAATAATTTGCAACTCCACCAGCCGGCCGGTCAACAATAAAAAGCCCAAAATCAACAAGCCGTAAAAAAAGTAAATTCTAATTTTCATTTAATAAAGAAGGCGTAAACAAAAGTCGCCATCAGCATAAAAGCAATTAGGAAGGCCGGATGCAAAGAGTTGAAGCGCCGGGAGTACAAAATTAACAAATAACGAGTAACTAAGAACAATAAACTGGAAAAACCCAGGATCCCGCCTTTGGCTAAATCCAAAATCAGGCCGGCGCCAACCGCCAGATAAAGACTTTTTTCTTCCGGCCGGCGGGCGGACCAGAGAATAACCAGCCATAAAACTAAATTTAACGGCAAAAAAGTGGCCTGCAATAAGCTAAAAATTAAAACCACTAAAAAAATCATCGGACAACAAATACGATTCTCAATTTCCCATAATCTATTAACGGTTCGACCTTGGCTTTCTGATAAACCTCCGGCGTTTTTGGTGAAACTTCAGCAATTGTGCCGATCAAAAGCTCCGGTAACCAATCAGCCTCGCCGGCGGTGACGATCAAATCACCTTTTTGAATATCCTCGGACTGCAGGACCCGATCTAAAATTAATTCGTTGCCCTGCCAAACCAGCAATCCCCTGGCTTGAATGCCTGACGAACCAATTTTTTTAACCACCACCGGGATTTTGCTCTCCGCAGAAGAAACCGTCTGCACCCAAGCATCGTGAACGCCCAAGCTGACCACTTTGCCGACTAAAATATTCTCGTAAATGACATTGGCCCCGTCTTTAACTCCCTCACTTTGGCCTTTATTTATCCTCAGCTGTCCGGAAACCAAACCAATGACGCGGGCGTCCATAAATTTCCATTGGGGCGGTAAGGGCGCGCCCAACAGTTTACGCATTTTTTCGTTCTCCTCGCGGCAACTGCTTAAATCGTTTTGACTCACTGTCAATTGCTGCCGTTCATCACCGGCAACCGGAGAAATTTCTTCAGTTTGGCGGAAAGCGGTAAAAATTATTTCTTCCGCCCAAAGCAACGGCCGTTCCAGCAACGATTTCGGCGAGGTCAGCCAATTTTTTTTGTCGGCTAAAATCAAAAAGAGAGAAAGAAACAGTAAAAACAAAAACCGCCGCATGAAGTCATTTTAACACAGATTTTTAGCCGAGACTCTTTCGCAAAACAGCCGCTCTTTGAATGTCTTTACCAACGGGGGTGTCACTTTTCATCTTTTGGTAAATTCTTGAGGTAATTTTTTGATGTTCGACTTCCTCATCCGTAACCGGCGATAAACTTTCGCCTAAATATTTCTCAATCTCTTTTACGTCTTTAATTACGGACTCCCAGCCAGACGATCGAGAGGCAAGCTTTCGTAAATTTTCTTTATTTAAAAATCTTCCCGCCCGCAAAAGATCACTTTTCAGCCCATGGTAGTATTTTTCCACCAAACCTAGTTTCTTTAAACGGGCTGCCTGCCTTAGGCCATGACCAGTTCCGATTAATTCCGGCGGTATTCCTAATGAATATAACGCCGCCGTAAAGCCAATCGCTCGGGGAAGCTTGACTCTTCCCACCCCCCGCGAATAACCAAAAAGACCGATGTGTAAAACCCGCTCCCTTCTTCTTGGTAAATAGCCGGCAACGTGATTTATTAAGGGAGCGACCTCTTCAATTGTCCGGCGGTAATAGGTTTCAAAGTTAGTGATTAATTCCGGAATTTTCTTCTTTTCCGCTGGAGAAACTTTCTTTGTTCTGGTCTTTGGCAGGGCGGTATTTAATCTTTTAATCGCTTTGATTACTTTATCTTTTTCAAAATCATATCGAAAAGCGCTTTGGATTAAAGCGGTTCTTATTCCTCCGTATTCCTGAAGAAATGACTCTGTCGTTTCCGGAGTTAAGCCGCCGCGGAAAGGCAAAGAACCGGTACCGATAATGGGATAAAGGTTTATCCCTTTTCTCTCCTCAAAATCTCGGAATTGGGAAAGAGCCACTTTTATCGCCAGGACCGTGGGAACGAGTCCGGAATTTAAAGCCGGATCGGATCTGGCCAAGTATGGTCGTAGATAAGGGGGTTTGGCGCCAAATTTTCTTCGGTGCAAAGTAAGATATTTATCGATAATTTTGTCAGAATGATAAATTATTTCTACCTGTTCGAACAAAGGAATCACCTCGATTTGCCGCATCTGGTTTTCAAAATTATATAAAGGGTGTTTTAACGAAGCGATCTCTTCAAAAGCCTCCTGAATCGCCATCATTTCTTCGGCGGATTCCGTCATGGGCAGAATGACTTCAAAAATAGGCGGACAGTTTATCCCCACTTGCTTAGCCAAACCGGCGGCACTTAAGATGCCCATAAAGGCCCGGCCTAGTCTAAATTCCGTTTCCACTTTTGGATTTGGCAACCGAAAAGTTAAAAACTTTTCCTTGCCAAGCTGGTTTTTTTTAAAATAGTCAAAATGTTCTCCCCAAAGCCTCTCGATAACCGACTCATCAACTAATTTTCCTTCCCAATCCCATTTATACTCCGGTATCCCCAACTCCGAATACATTAAGTAACACTCTTTTGTCTCCTGGTTGGTGCTAATAAACTCCTCATTATTCCAATAAGGCCTTCCGGCGTGGTCTGGGTGCTGTGAGGCCATCGTCGAGGGGATCTTTCTAGTTATCATTTTGACAAAAAGATCTAATCCTTTTGACTCCCTCCTTGAGATTGCTCAGCGAAAGGGCAAAACTTAAACGGAAATATCCCGAATGAAGAAAAGCTTCGCCGGGGACGACGGCGACTTGCTCTTTTTCCAAAAGTTTTTCGCACCAGGAGGCAGAATCTTTTTTCCCAATATTTACGAAAACATAAAAGGCTCCTTCCGGGACGGTGAAGGAGAGCGATTTAATCTCTGAAAGTTTCTGGCAGATAAATTGACGTCTTTTCTGAAACTCTTTAACCATCAGCCGAAGGTCTTTTGGGCTGCCCTCTAAAGCCTCGACGGCGGCCATTTGGGAAATAGAAGACGTGTTTGAGGTCGTCTGACTTTGAAGCGCTTCCATCGCCTTAATAATCTCTTGCGGGCCGGCGGCATAGCCAACTCTCCAACCAGTCATCGCATAAGATTTGGAAAGGCCGTTAATCGTTATCGTTTTATTTTTGATTTTTCCGTTTAAGGAAGCGATTGAAAAATGTTTAATGCCATATATTATTTTTTCGTAAATTTCATCCGAAATTATCCAAATATTTTTACTGACCGCGATTTTGGCAATTTCCTCAAGTTCACTCTTTTCAATGACCGCACCCGTTGGATTGGCAGGATTATTAAGAATTAAGATTCTGGTTTTCGGCGAGATTTTTTTAAGAAGATCTTTGGCAGTTAACTTAAAGGGTTCTCTAAGTGGAATTAACACCGGTTTACCTTCCGCCAGTTTTATTTGTTCGACATAGGTACTCCAGGTGGGAATAGGCACCAGAACCTCATCGCCTTTATCGCATAAAGCCATAAAGGCATTAAAAAGCGCCTGCTTACTACCCACGCTGACGATAATTTCCTCAGTCTGATAATCCAGGTTATTTTCTCTTTTTAACTTCCGACAAATCGCCTCCTTCAGCTCGGAAATTCCCGAAGTGGCGGTGTAATGAGTAAACCCGTCTTTTATGGCTTTGATGGCGGCTCTTTTAATAGACAAGGGTGTCTCGAAATCAGGCTCGCCGAGCGCAAGGTTAATAATCTTAATCCCTTTGGCCTGAAGAAGTTTCACTTTCGCATCTAAAGCTAAAGTCGGAGATGGAGAAAGTTTTTCTATTCTTTTCACCATCGCTATTTTAACCCTCCGGTCACCCGGACGCGGGCGAGTAGTTTTTCGTCTGCCAAAAGTTTGCCGCAACCGCGGACCACCACCGTCATGGGATCGTCGGCCAGCCAAACCGGCATCTTTGTTTCTTCGGCGATCAATTTGTCCAAACCCGCCAGCTGGGCGGTCCCGCCGTAAAGGATGATCCCCCGGGCGACAATATCGGCCACCAACTCCGGCGGCGTTTCTTCAATAACACCGGTAATAGTTTCCAGAATTTGCTGGACAATCGGGGCGATCGCTTCTCTAACTTCGCTAGCGCTAATTTTGATGGACTTCGGCAGGCCGGTTTCCAAACCGCGGCCACGGACAATCAGGTGATTTTCTTTCTCCACGCTGCCAAGCGGCATCGCCGAGCCTAATTGAATTTTAATATCTTCCGCGGTGGCTTCACCCAATAAAATCGAGTATTTCAGGCGTAAAAAAGCCATCACGGCTTCGTCCATCTCAGCCCCGGCCACCCGCAAACACCGCTCTACCACAATGCCCCCCAACGATATCACGGCAATTTCGGTGGTACCGCCGCCGATGTCCACCAACAGGGCCCCTTCCGGCCGGTCAATCGGTAAACCCAGCCCGATCGCCGCTGCCATCGGCTCCTCAATCAGATAAGCCTTGCGCGCCCCGGCGGCCAAACACGCTTCCTGAACTGCTCGCCTTTCCACTTCAGTTACACCAGAAGGAATGCCGATCACAACTCGAGGCTTGGGAATTTTGGGCGGTCGTTGCGCTTCCTGAATATAATGCGCCAACAAAACCTCGGTAGCGTCAAAATCGACAATGACGCCGTCTTTAAGCGGCCGGACGATCTCCACGGTTAGCGGCGTTTTGCCGATCATTTTTTTGGCCTGGCCGCCAATGGCAATAATTTGCTTGGTTTTTTTATGCCTGGCCACCACCGACGGCTCGCGGATCACAATGCCCTTGCCCTTAACCAAAACCAAAGTATTGGCGGTCCCCATATCAATACCCAGATCGTAAGTGAGAAAAGAAAAAAGAGATTCCAGCATCAAATCAATTCTAGCACAACCCATGTTATACTTGTATCAGTGAAGAACCCGGGACATGTCTGCAATCGTATCATTGAATTCGCCTTTTACGCTCTTTTTTTCTTAACGCCACTCGCGTTTAGCCCTTTTAATTTTGAGTTGTTTGAGTTTAACAAAATGTTAGTCGTTTACGCTTTAACCGCCGTTATTACCGGCGCTTGGCTGATAAAAATAGTCTTAGCCAAAAAAGTAATTTTTCGGCGTTCTTTTTGGGACTGGCCACTGGTTTTGTTTTTCTTGTCGCAAGTTATCAGTTATCTGTTCTCAATCGACCGGCAGACTTCTTTTTGGGGTTATTACTCCCGCTTTAACGGCGGCCTGTTGTCCGTTATCAGTTATTTGTTGTTGTATTGGGCGTTCGTTTCCAATATCAATTCCCGTATTACGTATCACGTATTACGTATTACGTTAGCTTCGGCGGCGCTTGTCGCCGCCTACGGCATCGCCGAGCATTTCGGTATTGATGCCCAGTATTGGGTCCAAGATGTTAAAAATCGCGTCTTTTCGACTTTGGGTCAACCCAACTGGCTGGCCGCCTGGCTGGCGGCGCTTCTGCCGCTCGGCCTGGCCTTCGCGGTTAACTTAGAACTTACAACTTATAACTTTAAACTAAAAAAAGTCATTAGTTATTTGTTCTTAGTTATCAGTTTCTTGTGTCTTTGGTATACCAAGTCTCGTTCCGGCCTGATGGCGGCGGCCATTAGTGTCGGCGTTTTAGTGGCTTTACAGCTCGCGCCCAGATTCAAACGTTTTTGGCCAGTGACCATCGTCATTTTGGCGGGAGTCGGTCTAATTGGCGGCAAAATATTGTGGGATCGGAACCGCCAAGACATCCGTTACGTTTTGGGCTTTACCGACAAAGTAGAAATTACTCCGCAAATGGTAAACGCGGGTGGTTCGAAGTCAGCAGATATCCGTAAGGTAGTTTGGCGAGGAGCCATTGATATCTGGCGCCATCATCCGCTGTTCGGCACCGGTCCGGAAACTTTCGCCTACTCTTATTACTGGTATCGACCTCGGGAACATAACGATCTTTCGGAATGGGATTTCCTTTACAACAAAGCCCACAACGAATATCTGAATTACGCCGCCACCACCGGTACGCTTGGGTTAGTGGCCTACTTAATTCTGATCGGCAGTTTTCTCGTCTGGAGCGTTAAAAAAGTTATAAGTTGTCAGTTATCAGTCATTAGTTCGGCGTTAGCCGCCGGCTTCACCAGCATTGCCGTTACCAATTTCTTCGGTTTCTCGGTCGTGCCGGTTTCGTTGCTGTTTTTCTTATTCCCCGCTTTTGCAGTGACGATCAGTGATACGAAAGACGAAATACGTGAGACGAAAGAAAATCCAAAAATCTTCGCTAGTCAGCGGCTGATAAGCGCCGGTATTTTACTTTTTACTTTTTACTTTTTACTTTTAATTTTGAAATATTGGTACGCTGACGCGCAATTTTCTAAAGCAGAAAAGTTGGGCAAGGCCGGCCAATACAATTTGGCCTATGGCGCCGCCAGCAGTACCGTTAGCCTGCGGCCATTCGAACCCTCCTATCACGACGAGCTGGGGTTGGATCTGGCCGGGCTCGCCGCCTTGGCTCAAAACGACAAAACCGCCACCCTCTCCGCCCAGCTGGCTAAAATGGCCGTCGAGCAATCAACTCAGGCTTTAAAAATCAGCCCTTTTAATCTTAACTTCTGGAAAAACCGGATCAAAATTTTTTACCGACTCGGTGAAGTCGACGGTCAATATTATCAGCAGGCCTTGGCCACTTTATTGCAGGCGGAACAGCTGGCGCCCACCGATCCGAAAATAAAATACAACCTCGGCCTGTTATACGCTCAATTCGGCCAAACCGAAACGGCCATCACCACCCTGGAAGAAACCGTCAAGTTGAAACCAAATTATATCGATGTCCGTTACGCTCTTTCTCTTCTTTACCGGCAGATTGGCCGTAAAGATGAGGCCCGCCAACAGCTTGAGGAAATCTTGAGAATCGACCCGCAAAATCAAAAAATAAAAGATATGTTGGAGAAAAAGTGATTAAAACCATCACCTGCCCTATTTGCCAAAGGCGCTGTTCGCTGGCCGACGGCCAGATCGGCTTTTGCCAAACCAAAATCAACCGGAAGGGCAAGCTTTTCAGCGCCAACTACGGCTTGATTCAGGGCATCCAGATTGATCCGATTGAAAAAAAGCCCTTTTTTCATTTCCGGCCCGGCTCTCTGGTGCCCTCTATAGGCAGTTATGGTTGCAACTTCCGCTGCAAACAATGCTTAAATTGGTGGTCTTCCTGGGGCGAGCCGGCCAAGTCCACCTTAGAGGGCGTTATTAAGGGCAATGAGGCCTCGATTATCTCTCCCAAAGAGCTGGTTGAAGAAATCAAAAAATTGGGCCACCAGGGCATCGCCTTTACTTATAATGAACCAACAGTTTGGGCCGATTATGTTTTGGACGTGGCCAAACTGGCCAAAAAAGAAAAGATGTTTACCGTTTACGTGACCAATGGCTCCTGGAGCAAAGAGACGCTGGATAAAATCGGCCCGCACCTGGATGCCGCCAACGTTGACCTCAAGGGCTTTTCTGCGGAAACTTACGCCAGGCAGGGCGGCTTTTTTGGCGAAATTCCCGCCATGCTGGCTTACGCGCAAAAAAAACATCACATTTTTCTGGAAATCACCACCTTGCTTATCCCCACCATCAATGACGACCAACAGGAACTGGCAGAAATGACGGCCTGGATAGTTAAAAATCTCGGCCCCCAAACTCCCTGGCATCTTTCCCAATACGATCCCAAATTGGCCCCCGATAAGGAATTTCGGAAAATCCCCTACACCCCCACCATCCAAATGGCCGAGGCCGCGGAAATCGGCCGCAAATCCGGTCTGCAATTTGTCTATGTCTGGGCCCCGTCTTCCAATTATTCTCAGCCCAATACCAACTGCCCTAAGTGCCAAAATTTGGCGATCCAAAGAACGGGCTATCAGGTCAAAATTTTAGGAGTCGATAAAAAGGGCCATTGTTCCGCTTGCGGCGAAGACCTTAACATTAAAGGTTAAGCATGAGCCGCTTGATCCCCCGCCACTCTTGATACCAAGCGGCCAAAATTCCCAGGGTAGTGTCAAGCCGTCGGCCGGTTATCGGTAATTCTTGACAGCCTGCGGTGACGCTGTCCTCGCCAAGCGGCCCCCAAATCCTTTTAAGCGCGTGAAGATGATCAACTGGGCTTTTCTTCTTACCCGCCTCTTAATTTGGCCAGCGGTGGTTTCGGAAACAAGCCCCCATTTAATCAGGGTTTTCGTCGGCGCCGAAATTTGTAATTCTTCGTCTCCTGCTCTTTCCAAAAAAAATGAGGCAAAAGACCAGATTCCTCCTAAAACTCGCTGTACCCGAAGGTCATCAAGCCCGACAACATCGGGGTTTCTAAGAAATTGTAATTTAACTCTTGTTTCTGATTTAAAATCTTTCGGAAAGACAAGACTAGATGACTCGGGTGTCCTACTCATGCCAATATTATAGGATATTGACCTTGGGATGTCAAGAGGCTTGGCCGCTTACCCTAATGGCGAGAACCGTCATTGAGATCGACAGCCTTGCCGTCTTGATTAACCACCGTTATGGTCGTGGAGCCATCTTCCTCATCTCTCTTTCCCCTCACTTCGCCGTCCACAGAATTACCCTTCGGGTCCTTGCCCCTTAGGTGAGTTCCCTCTCTGATGGCGGTTGGTGCTTCCTTTTTTGTGCCCACGTTTTCAAACATTATATCACAAGCGGTGTGATAAAATATGGCTATGGCAAAACTAAAAATCTTAACCGTCCCCCATCCCCTGCTGCGGCAAAAATCGTGGCCGGTGGCCAAAATCAATGGCTCGGTTAGTCAACTAGCAAATCAGATGCTGGAGTTTATCAAAAAAGGCGAAGGCGGCGGGCGCGTCGGCGTTGGTTTATCCGCTCCCCAAATCGGCCAGTTGGTGCGCCTTATCCTCGTCTGGTCCGCCGGGTCGGGCAAGTTTCTGACCATGATTAATCCGGAAATTATCTGGACTTCCAAACGCACCCATCTCGGGGTGGCCGGTCGTAAAAATCCCTTCGAAGGCTGTTTATCAGTACCGAAAATATGGGGCAAGGTCAGGCGTTTTTCGGTGGTTAAAGTCCGCTACCAAACGCCGACCGGCCAAACCGTCATTCGTAAGTTCAAAGGCTTTACCGGTGTGGTCGTTCAGCACGAAACCGATCATCTGGACGGCATACTGTTCACCGACCGGGTTTTGGCGCAAAAAGGATCGCTTTACCAGTATGATAAAACCAAAAATCGTTTTTTTCGGTTCAGATAGCCGTTCGGAAATAGTTCTGGCCGCCCTCAAAAAAGACGGCCGCTTTGATCTGGTCACCAACCCGGCCAAAGCCGAGGTGGGCGTTTTGGCTTCTTACGGCAAAATTTTGTCGGCTGAGGCAGTCGCCGCTCCCCGTAAGGGCATTTTGAATATCCATCCTTCATTACTACCCAAATACCGTGGCGCCACCCCGGTACCCAGTGCCATTCTGGCCGGGGAAACCGAAACCGGCGTGACCATTATTAAATTGGACGAAAAAGTCGATCACGGGCCAATCGTGGCGCAAATTAAACTACCCATCGCGCCCGACGACACCAGCCAAACGCTTTTAAGCAAAGCTTTTACCGCCGGCGCTGTCGTATTACTCAAAATCCTCCCCGCTTATCTGGCGGGAAAAATTGAACTACGGCCCCAAGAACACTGGTGGGCCACTTTTACCAAAAGGTTGACTCGTGAAGACGGCCAAATTGACTGGCAAAAACCACCCGAGTATTTGGAGCGTTTTATCCGCGCCATGTCCCCCTGGCCGGGAGCGTGGACCCCAATAAGGGTAAAACGTGATACGGGATACGAGAGACGCAGATTGAAAATCTTAAGGGCTCATCTTGAGAAAAAACCGTCTCACATCTCACATCTCACGTCTCTCGTTATCGATCAAGTCCAGTTGGAGGGCAAAAAACCCGTCAGCTTCAAGCAGTTTTGCGAAGGCTACCCGAAACTAAAATTACCCATTGATCATAATGTCGCTTAAAAAAATAACAATCTTTATTGGCTTGTTGGTCGCCGTTTTATTTTTCCCCCGGCTGGCCAGTGCCATCAACCCTCCCTTCCCGCGGGTATTTTCGGTAAAAATTTTTATTGCCAACCAAGTTGACTCCAATTTTGCCACGCCGGACAATATTCTTTCCAAAATTAACACGAAATTGGCCCAAAATGGGATCAACAAGTCCTTTCAGGGAGAAGTCGTGGTATTCGACCAAGCAGCCGCGACCACTTGCTTAAGATATCCACCGGATTTTTATGCTCCGGACGAATTCTGTAATCTTCCGGAGGGTACTGAGATGGCGATTGCCATTTTTCATAATTTCCCGGGTGGCGGTCATTTTGGCAGAAATGTGGAAGTGGGAAACTATTCCAATCCGGATTTTCCCTATTTTGTCCTTTTCCACGAATTGGGCCACTTGTTGGGGTTCAGTCTTCATTACGATGACCTTTGGTCAGCTCAAGAAACAGACATTTGTCATTGTTCCTACCAATCTCCTTTTATCGGCGATTTCATGGGCTCAGGACAAACCGGTCGGTATTTAAATCACGCGCAAGAGATCATTAACAGAAGCCGAGATCTGGTCGGCTCGACGCCTCCTGAATTAGTGCAATCAGAAATATACCGCGACGTGCCCGATCAAATAAAACTTTACCTGCCTGATGGTCAAGCGGTAAACGGACAAGTCACGATCTATTACCCCGACCTGACCAATACCATTGGCAATGGCCATACCCCGATGAAGTTGTTAAGCGAAAAATCCTTCCCCAAATCAATCACCGACGGATTGCTTCCCTATTCTCAAATTAATGACGAATATACCGCGCTTTCGCCTTTTTGACCTCCCTATGAAAGCACTAAAAGAATTTTACTCCTGGCCCTCTTAGAATTTAATACCGGTGGTCGTCGTTATTTCGCCTGGCTTGACAGCGCGGTTTTGCAAATGCAGTTCTTTGCAGGAGAAACACCAACCATCAGATTTTTCGAATCTGCCTGTCCCTGGGATATTATCAAAACCGGCGACAGTAATGGGAAAGTGGATGCGGCGGATCTGACCGAGGTTAATCGTTGTTACAATCCGCTCGGTTCCGTCGCAACCGGTTGTCAAGCAGCTGACTTAAACGGCAATGGGGTTGTTAATGCTCTGGATTACAGTATTTTGCTCTTTCACTGGGGCAACTGCCCGGCTCAGTAAAGATTTAATGGTTGACTAAAGCTTATAAATTTGTTAAATTTATCTTAATATGAAAATGAAAGTTTTAAAATATAATGTGATTTTCCGATCTGAGCCAGAGGGCGGATTTACCGCCACTGTTCCTACTTTGCCCGGATGTATTACTTACGGAAAAGATTTAACCACCGCCCAAACAATGGTTAAAGACGCAATTGGGGGCTATGTTCAAAGCTTAAAGAAACACCGCAAACCCGTCCCGACCGATGATGCTTCTTTTATCACTTTTGTAGATCTCACCTATGCCGAAGCTACCCTCGTTCACGCCTAAAAAGGTTATCTAGAAGCTAAAAAAATTTGGTTTCGTTGAGGACCATAAAACCGGTAGCCACCTTAAGGAACATTATCTTCGCTCTTAAAGGAAGCAGGCATAGAAAAAGAAAAATTCATAGAAGCTTAGGGGCAAAAAACCCGTCAGTTTCAAACAATTCTGCGAGGGCCACCCGGAAGTAAAAATAGGCGGTTGACAAAAATCCTAATAAAACCAATAATAGAAATATGACTTTGACTAAGGCCGATCTTCAACAAGCGTTAAAACAGCAGGAAAAAACCATTATTGGCCAGATCAGTGAGTTTTTGGAAAAACATGTTATTGAACCAATATTTACTCTCAAAAATGACGTCTCGGGGCTGAAAAAAGATGTTTCCGGGCTCAAGGGCGATGTCTCTGGATTAAAGAAGGACGTTTCGGGACTGAAAAGCGATGTTTCGGGACTGAAAGCGGATGTCACCGGATTAAAGCATGACGTTTCTGGGTTAAAAGAGGATGTGGCATCACTTAATCAACAAACACAATCAATGGATGCTGAACTGGAAACGATTGGAAAAACTCTGGAAGGAAAGGCAGACAGTGTCTTGGTGACAAAAGTCGAAGAAAGTATCTTAAAAAGGTTTGACCGGTTTGAAGAAAACCTGGGTGACAAACTCGAAAATCACGAAAAAAGAATTACCCGCCTGGAGCAGCAACCGCCAGTTTTCCCTCAAGCTTAAAAGTTATTTTTGAGGTTTGTAAACCTAAATAAGATTCCGCAGCTGGAGATCGCTCGCCTTCCTCTTAAAATCCTGCGCGAAATCAAACCAAAAATGATCAAAGCGCTGCAAGCCCACGCGACGAAATTTGCCGAATTCCGGATCGGCCAAGGTGATAGTTTTGTGGCTGATATCCGCCACCGGACTGTAATGTCCCCAACTCTCCGACCACCAAATGACAATGATCGTCTGGCCTTCGGCAATTAATTTTCTGACTTCGGCAAAAGAAGTCTCTTTGATTAATTGATAATCAAAACCCACCGCTTTAATCGCCTTAAACATACCCTCGTTTTGAACGCCGTCCCGATGAGTGGTGCCGGAAAGCCGGGCCCATTCTTGCTGGGATTTAATCACGCCATGATAATCGAAAACCATTTTCAGGGTCGCCGGCCCACAAAAATCATCCAATTGTTCCAGCGGTTTGTATTTGATCATATTACTCTTGGCTGGTTTTCTGCGAAGTTCTGACTACCGGGGCCAACTTTTTGGCGCGACGAAGACACTTAGTACACAAGCGCTGACCCTTGTAGGCATGCAGATTCGGTAAGCTGATCTTGTGGGTGCTGGGCGCTCTTTTTTTCCACTGACCGCCGGCCACGCCTGGTTTGTGAGCCACCTTGCGGCTATACAGTCTTTTTTTATCGCACCCGTCACATCGGTAGGCCATATTTGCTATACTACATTATACATGCTCGAAAGCCTTTTTACCAGTCCGGTTTCGTTCGGCCTCTGGTTTGGCGCCTTACTGATCGCCATTACCGTTCATGAATACGCCCATGCCTGGATGGCCGATCGGCTGGGCGATCCCACTGCCCGTTTGTCCGGCCGGCTGACGCTTAATCCCCTGGCCCATCTTGATCCTTTGGGCACGCTGATGCTTTTGCTTTTCCGTTTTGGTTGGGGCAAACCCGTGCCTTTTGATCCGTATAATCTGCGCTCTCCCCGGCGTGATGCCGCCCTGATCTCCTTTGCCGGACCGGCCTCAAATTTGCTTTTGGCCGTGGTTCTGGCAGTGATTATCCGTCTGGCTCATTTGATTCTGGGCTCGCCGGCTTACCTCGTCGAGCTGGTCTTGACGCCAATTCTGGGCCTATCGGTGATGCTGGCCATTTTTAATCTTTTGCCGGTTCACCCTCTGGACGGCGGCAAAATTTTAATCGGCATTCTCCCTTGGGATTTGGCCGACAAATGGGAAGCCATTTTAAACCAATACGGCCTGATTATTATTTTATTGCTGATTTTCCCGATCTTTGGCTTTTCCCTGGTTAACGTCATCATTTCCCCCATTATCAGCCTCATTCTGGCCATTCTTCTTCCCGGGACTCCCTTGATTTAAATTCCCCAAAACTGGTATAATACTAACCTATAACTATAGAAGGGCAATTTTCTTCTCGAGAAAATAATACTTTACCTAACCGCCTCGAGCGGGAAGGCAACGTTGTTCGTCTTTACAAAGACGGAAACGTCTACACCGTAATCTATACCCACCATTTAAAGCAGGAGGGTCCAAGAATAATCCCCAGAGAAACCACCGCCATGTTTCTCGAGGGGAATTCCATGAAACTACCAGGGCTGGACGTTTTCCCTTCTGCCTACCCCTACCAAAAACTCCGACCGTCATTGGAAGAAAAACAAATTCCCGTTTATCTTCCGGACCTGAGTTTTTTGGATTCTGGCTTATTTGCCTTGAGCGTGAGCGATATGCTGTTACCAACAACAGAATTGCTTCTCGGATATGAGGCATTACGGAAAATCTCATGGGAAAAACCAATTTCCCGCCGTGATTTTTTAAAAATAGGGGTAACCGGCCTAGTGGCGTTTTGGTTACTCACCCCACTGCCGATCGAGATGGTAACAACAATACCCCTTGTTTTGGATAAAGGAGTCGCCGGAACATTGAAATTAGATAAATTGTTTCATCGGGCACATCCTGAATTGAATCTTATGGGACTGGCCCTAAGAAATACCGTCATTGCCCATAAAGAAGAATGGGTTGCCGAAAACTTGTTGAGAAAAAATCAGAACCTTGTCACTGTGATAGGCGCATTCCATACGGGTATCGAAGATGCCATCCTGTGTTCTCCGGAGAGAAGGCTTCGATTTTTACGAAATCTCCGTCCACTGTTAAAAACCACTGTTATTCCAGAAGCTTTTTATACAACACCCAAACTCGTTTACGAAAAGAACCATTGGCAAATAGAAAAAGTTTTTGAGATCCCCGAATTAAAAGAAATAATTCTCGGCAGCCAAGCCCCTTGACAAGGAAAAATCTTTTTGCTAATCTGAAGTTGTCCTGCTGAGAAGGGCAAGCCGTAAAAGCTTTTTCCTCTAAGCATTCTCGGGAGCTCGGAGTGTCTCGGAGCCCGTGGGCTTCGGACCAGAGCACCCACCTGTTAGTCATACAGGAATAAGATTACGGTCAACCCGCTTGGCGGGACTTTTTTCTCCCCAAATCATCCCTTTTGTGCTAAAATGAGAGTAGTTTACCCCGAGTCGATCGAGGGGCCGACGTAGCTCAGTGGTAGAGCAAGTGTTTTGTAAACACTAGGCCGTCAGTTCAAATCTGACCGTCGGCTCCAATTATTTTTTTAGAAGAAATTCTTTAATATAAGTTCGAACTCCAACCCAGTAATCATCAATTAAATCTCCGTAAGGATTGCCTCTGTAGGGAACCTCAAAAGCCATTTTGGGATTATAAACTCCGGATTGATAATCTTTTTTAAGTTCATCTTCGCCGAGAGCCTTTTGGGACCAGAAGTCCCAGTGGACAGGCGTCTTTTCCGGGTCAGTGCTGCAGCAGCGATCAACCAAATAGCGCTCACCGGTAATTTCCGGAATACTAACATCCAAGGGCTTACCGCCGGGCAAATTCGATTTAGTCCACTCCCCGATCGTGTTAAGTAAACTTTTGACCAGTAGCTCTTTATAGTTAAAATCAAACTCCATTTCTTTTATTTTTGCCTCTTCGTCTAAATAATCGTTGATTGCTTTCAAAAGACCAGGTGAAAGTTTTTTTCTGGCCGCGCTCAGAAAGCCCTCAATCACATTCATTTTGCGTTTATTATGCTCCATCAAGGGCGAATACGGAGGTCGGCCATCGGTGATTTTCTCACCAGGATTAACTGTGGGAATGGCCTTAATAAATCCGACCACCTCTCGCCCATTGAGTTTAATTTTCCCCTTAGAAAAGCGACGTTTCTGCTCATCACACAACGTTCCCCGATGATAATAAGGCGCCAATTCCATTTCAACCGGCACATCGACTTCTATGCTCTGGAAAATATTATCGATTAATTTTTGAATGGCAATATCACTAAAAGCAAACTGAAAGTCAACGGAAAGACCGGTCGCGTTTTCCAAAGTTAGCCTCATTAAATCTAGACTGCCTACTTTCGAATCAAGATATGCCTGGTCGATTTTTTTGGCACTATTGGGCAAACGCTTGCCTAAAGTTCCCAGGGCCTTCTCGACCTCGGGAGCCCGAATATCGTGAGTTAAAGAAACAATCTGTATTTCGCCAGTCTTATAATTAATGGAAATGATGCTCGGTGAGCCAATAATCGTTCCCGGCTCGGTAATTACCGGCGGTTCAAAAGTTTCTCCCCAGCCAAATACCAGAAAATTAACTCTCTCCGTATTTAAATCTTGGTCCACCCGTTTCAAATATTCAGAGTCTTGGCTAGCTCTTGTGGTCCGGCGAACCTCAGCCTCTTGAATAAAGGGCCTTAATAAAATATTGAAAAGACGGCTTTCTTTTTGTTCGGGAGCTCGACGTCTCTCCGGCCCAAGACCATTATCCGCAGCGGCTGGTGTGGAAGTTTTAGGCACCACCGTTCCGATTTCGGTCGGTTGAGCCATAGCGGTAGGCACTTCCGCAAAAGCAGGCATTTCTGTCGGCGGAACTTGAGTTACTGTGGGTGCCGCTTGCGGTGCTTCCCCACTCGGCGCTGGTGTTGTGGTGTCGGGGTTGGTGTCGGGGTTGGTGTCATCCGAGAACCACAGGCTGCCAGGGCGGCAGAAACTAAAGTACTGCCGGTTAGAGCCAAAAATTTTCTTCTGGTTATTTCTTGATTAGGCATTTCAGCCCTATAGTATCACAAGGAGCTCCAGAGTTAAAGATTATGCTATACTAAATTTATGACTATTTCTGCGATTGTTCCTTGTTTTAATGAAGAAAAATCGGTAAAAAACGTCATCGATACACTTCTGGCTAGTCCGGAGATTAAAGAAGTCATTGCCATTAATGACGGCTCGATCGACCACAGTTTGGCAATTTTACATTCCTTCGGCCAGAAAATAAAACTAATAAATTTTAAAAAGAATCACGGAAAATCGACGGCCGTTGTCGCCGGCATTAAAAAGGCCAAGGGAACTTTGGTTCTTTTGATGGATGCCGACCTTGCTGGCCTAAAACCAGCTCATATAACTAAAATGGTTGAGCTTCTCAAAAAGAAAAACACCCGCGTTGTTCTGGGCAATTTGGATGCTCACGGTAATGTTTACCGTCTCTTTGATAAAATAACCAGGAAATTAATCAAATATGATTTTCTTACGGGCGAAAGAATTTATTTTAGAGACGATCTTTTGCCGCTTCTGCCCAAAATGAAAAACCTGGGGTATGGCCTGGAGGTTTTTTTAAACCATGAATTTAAAGACAAAAAAACGGTGATTGCTAAACTTTCGGGTGCCTTTCAGCCGCCAAAAGAGAAAAAAACCGGTTTGTCTTACCAAACTTTTAGGCTGTATTTCAAGGAGGCGTTAGAGATTTCCAAAGAGCTGGCCCGCCAAGAAGGCATCAAGGGCAAAGAGGCGCTGGCGTTCAGAAACCGATTTATTCGTGAATTCTTAGGCAAATACGCTCGTTACGGCAAAAAATGGCAAAAGATCTTAAAAAAATATCTGGATGAGGTCTTGAAAGTCAATTAACTAAACTTTTCTTAAAAAATTCCAAATCGCGAGCAACGACTAAATCCCAACTTTGTTTCAAATTATGGTCGTTGCGGGGATATTGGTAGTAAGTGACGTTTTTACCAGCCGAGTGCAGCCTATCGACAAATTCGGTGGTCCACTCCTCTTTCACTAACGGGTCGGCCAGGCCTTGATGAATCTGGAGAGGAGCGGCAATATCGGCAAAGTAATTGGTGATGGAATAGCTCTTGGGATCGTAAGTTTCCGAAAAATTATCAATCGCTGTTTTAACTTTCAAGCCTTGATCATCCAGTTCGCCGAGGTAGTTTAAAATCGCCTCCGGAAAACCGGCCGTCACCGGCGCCCACAAAACAGTCGGCAGCGGCCGGCGGTTAATCTCCAAAACCGAAATCGTGATCTGGCCGCCGTTGGAATGAGCCCACAAGCCGACCCGCTGCGGGTTAGCTTGTGGCAAGCCACCAATCGAAGCCAGCAGGTTTAGTACCTCGACCGGCCGGTAAAAGCGTGTTTCCAAAATGTCTTTGGAGGACGAATCCGAACCGCCGAAGCCCAAAAAATCCGGGGCCAAAGTGATAAAACCGGCTTCGGCAAATTTAGCCGCCACGTTGCGCGTGCCCAAGCCGGTAAAATAGATTTCGTCGTCGGCGTAGCCCCGCAACATGACAATGACAGGAAATTTTCCCTCCCCGGCAGGCAAATTGGCCATGCCGGTAATTTTCCAGCCATCGGTTTGATAAGAAAACAGCCAGGAAGTGTAGGCCGCCTCTTTTTTAATAATCTTTTCCAGCTTGATCTCGCTGCCGAGATACTCCCGCTGACGAAGATTTTCAAAAGAATATTTTAAAAGCGGCGTGGGTTTAGCGGGTCCCGGTAAAAACGGGGAAATTAACTCGGCCCCCCGACTTGGAAGCAAAAGAATGAGTAATCCCAGCCCGAGGACTATTAAAATCACTTTTCTCATGCCCTACTCAACCACTTCTTCTCCCTCATCAATCACACCGCTGCCAGCTGAGGAGCCGGATTTGGCCGGAACCCTAGTGGGTTCTGAGGCCAGAGGAATAAATTCAAAGCTCGCCGCCAGATCGGTAAAAACAGTCGGCCAGTAATCCCCTCCCTGCAAATCGGCCTCCAAAGTTACTAAAGCCTCAGCGTCAATCGTGGCGATGATCATTTTGGCCGGCGCGGTAAAAATCGCTTTTTTCGCCGGTTTCTCGCCTAAAGTGGAATCCAAAATTTGACCGCCGGCGGCTTGCTGCTTTTTAGCCCAAACCTCTAAGCTTTTATAAGCATCGTCGGCTACTAAAATTTTAATCCCACCATTTTTACCTTCGGCCGTTAAATCCAGATTGGCGTAATTGATTTTATCTTCCGGATGGGCGTTAATTTTAACCGCTTCCGGATAAGCAAACTTAAAGCCGGCCGGGTCGGTCCAAATTAATAATGCCACGCTCGCGGTTGGTGTCGGTCCGCCAGCCGGGCTGAACACCGAGGCAGATTTTTTTAAATTAACCGCCCCTACCACACCGGCCAACAACAAAACCACCACACCGGCGCCAATCGCCAAACCTTTCTTCATTATTTTTACAATATCCGGTTGACTTCCCAATGTCAACTAGTATACTGAAATCGTGAAGCCAAAAATCATCATTTTTGTTCTCTTGGCAATCTCAGTGCCACTGGTCTGGCCGAGCTCAGTTTGGGCGGCCAAAGCCAGAACTGCGCGTGGAGCAAGCATGACTGTCAGTTCAGGAACGACTACCGCCGGCCGGGTGGCCTCTTCGGTCAAATTTAAAGCCAATCGACTGGGCATCATTGTCAGTTTTTCCGGCCTGAACAACGCCACTTCCGTGACTTATGAGCTAACTTATACCGCCGCCGGCATTCCCCAGGGAGCGCGCGGTACCGTTTCCGGCACCGCGTCAAACACGGCTAGTCGCGAGCTGTTATTCGGCACCTGCTCGAAAAATGTTTGCCGCTGGCACACCAACATTACCGCTGCCCGCCTTGTGGTCACCTCCAGGCTTAATTCCGGCCTGACCACCCGCAAGTCTTTCCGTCTTAAAGTTTAAAAACCCTTCTTTTTATGCTAAAATCAGCATCAAGCCAAGGTAGCGAAGTGGACAAACGCACCTCTCTGTAAAAGAGGAGCCGCAAGGCTTCCCAGGTCCGAATCCTGGCCTTGGCACCCATGTCTTCCACGCTAAAAATACTTTTCCTTTTGGTCATTTTGGCCGGCCTTTTGCTGGGGGCAAAATTTTTGGCGCCTAAAAACACGGCACCACAAATTGTGATCAATGGCCAAACGATTTTAGTGGAAATGGCCGATACACCGGCAAAAATCGTCCAAGGGCTTTCCGGCCGGGAAAAACTGCCGGAAAACGCGGGCATGTTATTTATCTTCAAGAAGGCCGATGAATACACCTTCTGGATGAAGGACATGAAATTTAATCTCGATTTTGTCTTTATTCGGGGCCAAAAAGTTATCAACTTGGCCGAGAACATCCCCTTCCCCGGCCCGAACCAAGAACCCCAAACCGTGGTGGTGGCCCAACCGTTCGATCAGGTTTTAGAAATCAATGCCGGCCAAATCAAAAAATTAAATCTTAAGATCGGCGACTCCACCATCCTTCAATGAAACTTAACGCCCAACAATTAAGACATTTGCCGGAAAGCGAAACCGTTAAAAAACTAATGGCCGGTCCCCGCCAGCCAATTTATTTTCTTCTGGAAAATATCTACGATACCTACAATATCGGCGGCCTTTTTCGGCTGGCCGACGCCTTAAACATCGCAAAAATCTTTCTCTGCGGCGACATGGAGACGCCGCCCAACTCCAAAATTACCAAGGCCTCGATCGGGACGTATAAAATCGTGCCCTGGGAGTACAAGCGATCGGCTCAAGAAGCCATCGCCGATCTAAATTTAAAATTGAAAATTGAAAATTTAAAATTAAATTGTGTGGCGGTGGAACAAAGCGATCAAAGTATTCCTTACTATAAAGCTACATATCAGTTACCGCTTGCTCTAATCTTTGGCAACGAAACTTTCGGCGTTCTGCCGGCCACTCTAAAAATGGCCGGCCAAGTCGTCGAAATCCCCATGTTTGGCGTCAACCGCTCGCTGAACGTCATCGTTTCCGCCGCGATTGTCAGCTATCACGCCGTTATGCTAAAATAGCGAAGGGTTGTGGCGGTGAGCGTAGTCGAACCGCCTGGGTAGCTCAGTTGGCAGAGCACGTCTTTGGTAAAGACGAGGTCTCGGGTCCGATTCCCGACTCAGGCTCCAAGATTAAATGAAATGATAAAACTGAACTTTCCCATTGCCTCTAGTCCAAAAAACAGAGATTTAAAAAAAGAAGGTTCGCTGACTCCGGTCATCGATTATCCTGGATGCGACCGAGAAATCCCGTTCGTGGCCGGCGTGCCACCAACTTCAAAACTGGGATGCGCCGACTCTTGTAAATATGGCGGGCATTGCCAACGAGAAAGAGAACTGCTAAAATAATCACATGGCAAAAACCGGTCCGCGACAAATGTTGGCTTTGGTCTGTCAGGTTTGTAAAAGCCAAAACTACGTGACACAAAAAAATAAGATTAATGATCCGGCGAAGTTGGTTTTTAATAAGTACTGCCACAAATGCCGGAAAACGACTGTCCACAAAGAAAGTTCTAAGTTTAAGTGAAGCTGGACTACCCGCCTGAGAAATATGCCAAAAAGAAAGGATCGGGCCGATTGGGCCGCAGATACTCCCGCCGGACTACCCCATGGTAGTGTTCTTCTCCGAGAAGCGTGTCGCACTCTCCGAAAGCAAAAAGGGCTATTAGAAGGAAAAGGCCAGCCCGATGAGGACGATAAAAGTTCCGTGGTCGAAGCCCCCCGAGTTGCCAATCCCCGCCAAAAATATCTCGTCGGCGGCAAAATTATCGCAGGCAGAGATTTTCCGGAAGGAATACTCCCTGCCAACGCCAGGCTAATGACGCCGGCGCCTTGGAAACACCTTATTGAACCAAGGGTCGGTGATTGGGCAAGGTTTGGTCAAACACCGCAAGGAAAAGAGCGATAGTCTTATCTCAAGCTTTTTTTAGCCAGTGTCGCGATAAAAGTCCTCAAAAGATTCAAACTCTCCCAGGAAAAAGCCATCTCTTTCCTCGCCGGCAAATCCATGTCTTTTTCGCCGGGTCGCAAGGCAATATGCGAGTGGGGTTCCCAGATAGAAACACAAAAAATTACCAAAGCCGGGGCCGGAACCGGAGCTAAATCTTGTCTGCCGGCGGCGTATCTTTCTGTCGGCCCAATGATTGACATTTCCGGTCGAAAAGCGGAGAAAG
>CAZTHI010000001.1:8920-13928 GCA_964613135.1 uncultured Gammaproteobacteria bacterium | reverse complement strand
TGTAAAAGCAATTTACCTAAATCGTTTAATGAATCTCCGACGGCGGCTATTTCCCCGGCCGGCAATCCGTAAATTTTTTTATTCAGAGGGTCTGATTTGATCAGAAATTCTGCCTGGGCGGCGTAGTTACCGGCAACTCTTGCCAGATGACCAATCGTTGTCAGCAACAACGATTCTCTTGGACTTTTGTCAATAACGATATGGTCAGGCGACCCGCTCATGTAAATATTTTCTAAAATCTTTCCCCAGCTCCGGATCTTTCAGCCCGAACTCCACGATGGCCTGTAGGTAACCTAATTTATTGCCACAGTCCAAATGGCGCATGTTTTTAAACTTTAAAGCGTAAAGCGGCTCTTTTTTCAGCAATTCGGCAGCCCCGTCCAGATAAACCAGTTCCCGGGTATCCCCGATTTTGGCTTTCGCCTGCCGCAAGGCTGGAAAGATGGCCGGCGTAAACAGGCTGCAAAAAATGGCAAAATCGGAGGGCGCCTTGCCCAAGCCCGGTTTTTCCACTACCCCTTTTATCCTTAAAACCCCCTTGACGACTTCCTGGCCGGCGGCAAAGCCGTATTTAGTACCGTCGGCGGGATCCTCGCTTTCCAACGCCCCCAAAATTGAAGCGCCGTATTGGTTAAAAGCGGCTAAAAGTTGTTTTGTCCGCGAAGGTTGGCCCAAAAAAATCTCATCGGCCCAATAAGCCAAAAAGGGTTCGTCGCCCACTACCGGTTCGGCGGTCAGAATGGCATCGCCGTTCCCCGCCATTTTCTTTTGCCGAATAGAAATAAAATTGGCCAGCTCGGAAAGCCGCCGAATTTGTTCTAAAGACGCTTCCTTACCATTTTTTTCCAAAAGATATTCCAGCTCAAAATGCGGGTTAAAATAATCCTCGATGGCCTTTTTGTAGCCGCTGGTGACAAAAATAATATCCTTAATCCCCGCTGCCACCAATTCTTCCACGATAAACTGCACGATCGGCTTATCGATAATCGGGAGCATCTCCTTGGGGATGGCTTTGGTCACTGGCAAAAATCGCGTCCCGAAACCCGCTACCGGAATGACCGCCTTAGTAACTTTAGTCATCTTTATCTTTATATTTAAAATATACTACGCCTCCGCAAGACTCGCATTCCATGCCTTTTTGATGGGTTCTGGAATTTTCATAGGGCCTCATGGCCGCGCCATCATCCGGGCAATACTGGGGAGGCAGCTTCGCCGGCTTTTTGAATATTGGCTACCAGTTGTTCGGCGTCGTATTGAGCCACCGCATCCCAAAAAACCGGGGCGCTTCGCCGTTCGCCACTGGTACGGTTGATGTAATAAACGATACCAACATCAATTTTTTGCTGGTTAATCTGGTTTAGGGCCCAAAGATACAAAAGCAGTTGTTTGCGGTGCTCGGCCATGGGCGCATAAGCGGAAGCGTCTTTTTGCCTTTTTATTTTGGACCAGGTAAAGGGGCTGATGGTCTTTAATTCAACCAGAATCCGTTCTTGGGTTTTCAAATCACGGTAAATAAAATCCGCCCGGCCGGAAAGAATCGCGGCACCAAGGTCAATTGAGAAGCCTCGTTCTTGTTCCGCCTCAGGGCAATAGCGGTCCAGCAAATTTAACACCTGACGATGGAAACCCGTCCCCAAAAGCATGGTGGTCTCCTCGTCAAGTGTCCGCGGCGCCGGTGCGTAGCCTAAAAGTTCATAGCCGACCCAGCGCAAACAATGACAAGCTAAAGAAGGCGAAATTTTAAGCGGACTACTTTCCTGGCCAAAAGCCTCCCGGGCAACTGCCCGACGGGCGTCTTTTAGGGTCAAGTTATCATCTCTTCGAACACGGCCGGCCGCTGCCAAAACCGCGTCGTAAACCGGCGTAAAATCGCCTCCGCTTAATCTTTCTGAAGAAGGCATATTTTTTAAAGGCAGGAAACAAATTTAAATTTACCGGCCGGCTGCCGCCCGTGCCAGATTGGGCAGGGGGACGTCTAAATTACCGGCTGTTATTAGAGAATAAACTTGTAATTCAAGCAGGTTTAGCGTCAGATCATCCAGGCTTTGCCCCGCCCCGATCTCGGCCACGGCGCCGCTTAGGCCACGAATTCTGTTCAATAAATAGCGGGAGGCCGGGCCGGCCGCTGCTAAATATTCCGTTCCGTAATTCATTTGTTCTGCCGCCACCAAGCCGACTAAGAAACGGGCCGCCCGCGTCATGTCCAACGGTGAAATAGCCAATTCAATGCTCATGGTGCTTTCCCGAGGGTCAACGGCCATTTTTAAATGCTGATCTTGCTCCCCCAGTCTGGCCAACTCCTCGGCGCCGATACCGAAAAAACAAGCGGCTGCCTGCAAATCAACCGCAATCACCACGCCGGGTTTATCGTCGACCACCGCTTCTTTAATCTGGGCTCTAAGAGCCGCTGCTCTCGCAATGGGTGTGCTTTCACCTTCGTGACCTGGAAATCTCATCATTTGATATCTTATCATTCTTATGGTAAAATTTCAGCAGTTGTGGCGACGAATCCAACGGTCTTTTTAAAAGAAGTACGCACGGAGATGGAGAAGGTTTCCTGGCCCAGCCGGCAGGAAGCCATTCGCCTAACCTTAATTGTGGTTGCCACCTCCATGGCTATCGGCATTTATATCGGCGGCCTGGATTTCGGCTTTACCAAAATCATGGAATTTCTAGTTAAACGGTAATATGAAGAAAACTACTCCCAAATCGGTCGTCATGCAACCGGCCAGCGAACACATCATCATCAACAGGGCCGGCGACAGCCCCGCACCAGGCGGTGCAGGGTGCCGTTGGTATGTCATTCATACTTATTCCGGCCAGGAAACCCGGGTCGCTGAACAGCTACGACAGAGAGTCGAAGCGATGGGCTTTACCGATCGGGTTTGGGAAATCTTAGTCCCCACCCAGGAAAAAATTGAAATTCGGGCCGGCGCCAAACAAACCATCCGGGAGAAAATTTTCCCCGGTTACATGCTGGTGAGAATGATTTTGACCGATCCCTCCTGGCTGGTCGTGCGCACCACTCCGGGCATCACCGGGTTTGTCGGCGTCGGCAATCAGCCCACGCCGCTGGCAGATAAGGAAGTCACCGCCATTGAAAAATTCATGGCCCAAGGCGCGCCCAAATTTAAAACTAAATTCAATACCGGCGAAGCGGTTAAGATCGTTGATGGTCCTTTCGCCGAATTTTTGGGCACGGTCGAATCGATCGACGAAACTCAGGGCAAATTAAAAGTCCTGGTGAGCATTTTCGGCCGCGAAACGCCCGTGGAATTAGATTTTTTGCAGGTAGCGAAAATATAACATGGCCTCTAAAAAAGTCAAAACTATCTTAAAGCTCAATCTCCCCGCTGGTGAAGCCACTCCCGCGCCGCCGGTTGGTCCGGCTTTGGGCCAGCACGGCTTACCGATCATGGACTTTGTCAAGGCCTACAACGCCAAAACCACCGATAAAAAAGGCCAGGTTATTCCGGCCGTGATCACCGTCTATGAAGATCGCACTTTCTCTTTTGTCACCAAACTGCCGCCGGTTTCCGAGTTGATCAAAAAAGAATTAAAGCTGGAAAAAGGCTCCGGCGAAGCCGGCAAAACCCCGGTAGGCACGCTCACCGACGAGCAAATGGCCAAAATTGCCGAAGCCAAAATGGACGATCTTAACACTACCGACTTGGCCGCCGCGAAAAAGATTGTCGCCGGTACCGCTAGATCAATGGGGGTTAAAACCAATGGGTAAAAAAAGAGTTGCTTTAGTGACCGAGGAACCAAAGATAGTCAAATCCGGCAAGGCACATGGCCGCATTGCCGACGCCGGCGCCGAGGCTTTAGCCGAAGCCGAAATTGTCAAGCAAAAAGAAGCCGAAGTTTTAACAGCTCCAAAAACAACCCAAAAAAAGGCTAAGACCTCCAGGCCAGCGAGAAAACGAGGTAAACGGTATACTGATGCCTATAAAAGGGTCGTCCGCACTCAAACATATCAACTGCCAGACGCCATTAAACTACTAAAAAGTATATCAATCACCCATTTTAATGCCTCGGTCGATGCTCACCTGGTCGTTTTGGAGGCCGGGCTAAGAGGCGAAATTATTTTCCCCCACCCCACCGGCAAAACCGCTCAAATCAGAATCGCGGACGACAAATTAATCGCCGAATTGGAAAAAAATAAAATTGATTTTTCGGTGCTGTTATCAACTCCGGCGATGATGCCGAAACTGTTGAAATTTGCCAAAATTTTGGGGCCAAAGGGCTTAATGCCTAATCCCAAAACCGGAACTATTACAGATAAACCCGAAGAAGCGGCTAAAAAGCTTGCCGATGTCACTCTTTTCCGTACTGAAGCCAAATTCCCTTTGATTCACATTGCCATCGGCAAAGTCAATGATAAGGAAGAAGATCTCGCCGCTAATTTTAAAGCTCTGATTGAAGCAGTTGGTAAAAAGAACGTCCAAAAAATTGTCCTGGCGCCCTCCATGGGCCCGGGCATCAAAGTCGGCGTTGACAAACTTTAGGCAATCAGTTAGAATTAAGCCAGTCCGAAGAAACAGGCAATTTTACAAGACCTGCGGAGGAAAAAAATGGCCCGATCAAAAAATATCACTGTCGTTCAAAGTATCACAGAAGACCTTAAAAAAGCGAAGGCCCTGGTTTTGGCGGACTACAAAGGCTTAAACGTGGCCCAAATGTCCGAATTGCGCGGTAATGTTAAAAAAGCCGGTGGCGATTTTGCCGTCACCAAAAACACTCTTCTGCGCCTGGCGGTAAAGAATTCTCAATTCTCAATTCTCAATTCTCAATTCGATTTTACCGGCCCCACCGCCACCCTTTTTGCCTTTGCGGATGATCCGGCCCCGATTAAAGCCTTCGTGGACTTTGCCCGGCAAAACGAACTGCCTAAAATTAAATTTGGCATTTGGAACGGCGAGCCGATCTCCGTTGACAGAATTAAACAGCTGGCTAACCTGCCGGGGATAAAAGAGCTGCATACCCAACTGGCGACTAAACTGCAATC
>CAZTHI010000001.1:3924-8820 GCA_964613135.1 uncultured Gammaproteobacteria bacterium | reverse complement strand
AAGGGGGTGAAAAATTAAATGGCAGAAGATAAATTAACTAAATTAATTGACGAAATCGGCAAACTTTCCGTTTTGGAATTAGCCGATCTGGTTAAGGCTTTGGAAGAAAAATTTGGCGTTAGCGCCGCGATGCCGGTGGCAGCTGCGGCTGCTCTCCCGCTTAGCGAGACTGGTGCCGCCGCTGAAGGAGCGCAAGCGTCAGAGCAAACCTCTTTCAACGTGGTCTTAACTAATGCCGGTGCCAACAAAATCAGCGTCATTAAGGCTGTGCGGGAAATCAACCAGACCTTGGGGCTTAAAGAAGCCAAAGATTTAGTCGAAGCCGCGCCGAAAGAAGTAGCCTCGGGAGTCAATAAAGAAGCCGCTCAGGCCGCGAAAAAACGGCTGGAAGAAGCCGGTGCCCAAGTGGAGTTGAAGTAAGGGGCTTGACAAGATTTGTAGCACTGTGATACTCTAGTTTACATATGGACCTACAAAAGTCGTTGAAACTAGAAGATCTCCCTGATTTGTTAACCGTCCGTGAAGTGGCTGAAGTTCTGCGTGTTTCGCCTCTAACCATTAAGCGTTGGGGCAAGCGCGGTAAGCTGCCGGCCATCCGCATTAACTCCCGCGGCGACCGCCGCTACCGCAAAGAAGCGGTCTTGTGGCTGCTGGGTATTACGCCGAAAGTCGCTTAAACTTTTAAACCCTTGAACCCTTAAACTTTTCTCTCAGGACCAACCAACTAAAAACAATCACCGCCCGCCAAACTCTTTTAAAATGGCGTCTGGGCTGTTGCAATAGCCGCCAAAGCCATTCTAATCCCCAACGCCGCCATCTCAACGGCGCCCGCCGGGCAAATCCGGTTAAAAAGTCCAAAGAACTACCAATACCGATAAAAACAAAGGCTTGGGCGTGGCCGATATTAGCGGCGAGCCATTTTTCCTGCTCCCCCATACCATGCGCCGCCAGAATAATATCCCATTGACTATTTTGCGCTTGTTCCAGGCACTCAATCTTTAGGCCAGGATAGCGCGCCCGCAATCTTTCCAGAGTCAGCTTTTGCTCGGCCACCACTCCCCTTCTGGTGCCAACTACCCCGACTGACCAATGGTTTTCTGCTGCCCGCTCCAAAAGTTGCGCCACCACGTCCGCGCCGGGCACGGTTTGGCTAATCAAGGGAGAAGTTTTTAAAAACCGCGACGCTAAGACCAAACCAAGGCCGTCGGGAATCGCCTTATCTGCCGAGTTGAGAATTTTTTTAAACTCCAAGTCTGTTTGGGCCAGAACCAAAAACTCGGGATTGGGCGTCACCATGAAGAATCTCCGTTTTTGCCGGATAGATTGGCCAGCTTCACTTAGCACTTCGGCCAACTCAGTGCTGTTTAGGCGTACGCCCATGATTTTGGCCGATTTATCGGCCCTTTCGATGGCTGTTTTAGGAGAATTTTTCTTCATTAAAGCTGACTTTTCTAAAAACGACTTAAAATTTTAGTCAATTTTTACGTCCTATAATCGTAACTACAAAGTGATGGACCATATCTATATCAAACAGCTCGCCGGCTAATCCTGTTTTATCAACTATAAGATATATTATCACAATAATTATCTCCCTAAATAATTATTAACGAACAATTATATTACTCTGAATAATGGTCTATTTATCTTAATAAATTAATTGAAAATTGAAAATTGAAAATTGAAAATTGTTTCAGTACTATAACCCTCCCATTAACCGACTTGTTGCTCCTAAAAATATAATCAAACAATCCTATAGCTGAATAATCTAGGCTCTATTATCTCTGGCTAATTGTCCGTTGGTAAAGAGCGAAATTTTCCAAAGTCACGCCTATCCCTTTGATAACACACAGCATCGGTTCTTCCGCCACATGGGCCGGCACGCCGATTTCTTCGGTGACGTATTTATCAAAACCCCGCAGTTGGCTGGTGCCGCCACTCAGAATCACGCCTTTATCAATAATATCCGAACTCAGCTCCGGCGGCGTTTCCTCCAAAACCGCCTTAATCGCCCCCAAAATTAAAGCCAAAACCGGCCGGATGGCTTCCGTCACTTCGGTCGAGCTGACCACCACATTCTTGGGCAGCCCGGAAATCGAGTTGCGGCCTTTTACTTCCAGGGTTTCTTCCTTGGCAATCGGCAGGGCCGAACCAATTTTCAGCTTGACTTCTTCGGCGGTCTGTTCGCCGATAATTAAATTATGTTTCCGTCTTACCCAAGCGGCAATCGCCTCATCGATTTTATTGCCTGCCACTCTGGCGGCCTTATGGACGACCACACCACCCATCGAAATCACTGCCGCTTCGGTCGCTCCGCCGCCGATGTCTACCACCATGTTGCCTGAAAGCATCTCAATGGGGATGCCCGCCCCGATGGCGGCCGCCAACGGCTCTTCAATCAGCCAAGCCTTGCCAGCCCCGGCCGACAGCGTGGCGTCAATCACCGCCCGCCTTTCCACTTGGGTACAACCGGCGGGCACGCAGACCATCACCTCGGGCCGGAAAAACATGGTCTTGCCCAAAGCTTTTTGGATGAAATATTTGAGAATTTTCTCGGTAATTTCGTAGTCGGCAATGACGCCCTCACGCAAAGGCCTGGAGGCGTAAATATTACCCGGCGTCCGGCCCAACATCTGTTTGGCTTCGTTACCGACGGCCACCACTTGACCGGAATCCATTAACACCGCCACGACCGTCGGTTCATTGATGACCACACCTGCACCTTCCAGCCAGACAATTGAGTTGGCCGTGCCTAAATCAATACCGAGGCGCTTTGAAAGCATCATAAAATAAATTCTAAATAATATAAAACCTCAATTCCAAAATCCAAATGACAATTCAAGTTCAAAACTCAAAATCCCAATTTTTTTAGTCATTTGGATTTGGAGTTTGATTTGTCATTTGAGCTTTGAATTTTGATATTTATCATTATAACATGATATACTTTTTCTCATGAGTCGTGCAAGACTAATTTCCTTTTTCGCGACCGGTCTTCTTATCCTGGCCACCGCTTTCGGCCTCATTAAATACGCCTCCGGCTACCGCCCCGATTTCACCAACGGCCGGATCTTGCCGACCGGTTTACTGGTGGCCGTCAGTTATCCCGACGGCGCTCAACTTTTGCTTCATGGCGCCTTAAAATCTGCTACCAACACCACTCTCAGCCTCGCCCCCGGTAAATACGACGTCGCCATTAAAAAAGACGGTTTTACGTCTTGGGAAAAGACGGTTAAAATCGAAAAAGAACTGGTCACCAAGGCCGATGCTTACCTTTTCAGCCAATTTCCTGATTTTAAAAATCTGACTTTTACCGGCGCCTCTGACCTGTTGCCCTCGCCGGATAACCAAAAGGTGGCTTTTACGGTCAGCACTCAACCAGGGACCAGCAAAGACGGCCTTTGGGTTTTGGACCTAAGCGATGCTTTGCCCGGCCTCTCCCGCGAGCCGCGCCAGATTGTCCAGGGCTCCAAAAGCCGCGACTTTGCTAAAAGTAAATACGCCTGGTCACCCGATTCCAAGCAAATTTTGGTTAAACTGGGTAAGGAAGCCTTTGTTCTGGAAACCGACCGGCTTAATCCGGCCGCTAACCTGGTCGATATCAGTCAAAATCTGACCGCCACTGAAGACCGCTGGCAAAAAGAAGCCGATCTACGGCACCAAGCCCAATTGGCCAAACTGCCGCCGGAGCTGGCCAGCCTGGCCGAAATTCAATTCTCGCCTGACGAAAGCAAAATCCTCTATACCGCCACCGAGGCAGCCGTTGCCAAACTCCGCGTCTATGATCTGAAAGAAAAAGAAGATTTTTATGTCATGGACAAGCCTGGCTCCAAATCAGACGTCAGAGTTACCTGGTTTCCCACTTCCAAACATCTTTTTATCGTCCGGAAAGACAAAATCAGCACCGTTGAGACCGACGGCCAAAATCTAGTCGATCTCTGGGCCGGCTCCTTTGCCGATGCTTTGCCTTTCCCCTCCTCTTCCGGCAACAAGATCCTGATTCTGACGTCAATCGGGAAAGACACCTTACCGAACCTCTATGCAGTGAGTTTAAGATAAGTTATTTCGTTTGTTTCCGGAGAAATTCTAAATCCATTAGGTTAACAACCCCATCCTTGTTCAAATCATAGGCAGCGTTGGCGGTTCCCATCACGCCCAATAAACCTTCCTCGGTTAAAGAAGAAGGTGGCAGTGAGGTAGGTAGAGACAGAGGTAGAGGTGGGGGCGGCGTCGGTTTGGTTTCAAAAGTATAGGGCTTGCCGCCGTTATCGTAAGAATTCTCACCCACTTTAATGACAAAAAAGTACGGGCTGCCGCCGACTAACCCCTCCAAATTAATGACGTGATTGGTGGTTTCTCCGGCATCGGGTTTAAAGAAAATTAAGCTGCTGGCGGAAAGGCCGTAGCTGACGCCGCCTTGGCCGGCTATTGGAGTAGTCCAGGTAATGGTGGCCCCGCTGGTGGTCACGCCGGAAACAGACACACCTTCGGGCGTATTGGGAGTTTGCGCCCCCAGCCGAAAACCGGCCGGCCGAGAAACCAAATAGATCGCCACTGGAATACCAAGCAGAAGAATAACAACGCCGATAATCAAAAGTATTTTTTTGTTGCCCAAGTTGGTCATATTCTAAAACACTAATATCAGTCCTGTCAAGATGGCCAAGACGCCCAAACCTAAAAAGCCCATCGTTGGCCCGGAAATACCCGTCACCGGCACGGTCGGTGTGGCGGTAGCACCAGCTGCCGGCGTGTTGGTTGGTCCGGGAGCCGGCGTGTTGGTCGGACCGCCGCTGCTGGTCAAAGTATAAGAACCGCCGACATTGGCCGTACAAACCACCACATCTTGAGGAGTAGCTGCTTTCTCAATAATATTGGTTTCGTTGGTTTGGCCCGGTGTGCAAA
>CAZTHI010000001.1:2579-3824 GCA_964613135.1 uncultured Gammaproteobacteria bacterium | reverse complement strand
AGAATTTTTCTCATGCATGTTTACGGCTCAACTTTTAAAGGCACCACCCGGCTTAAAATATCCTGCTGGCTTTCCCAGGAAACTAGGTTGGAATCGGCTGACTGGCCGGTGGCGGTAAATTCCAACCCCAAAATCGCGGCTTTCTTAGTTATTAGTTCGAAGTTAAAAGTTGCCAGTGTCTGCTGACCAATCAACGGTTTTTTCGGCAGATAAGCCGTCAACTTTATTTTACCGCTGGCCTCCTGAGTCCGATTGGCAAAGATTTGGTTAAAAAGATCTTGATTGGGAGTAACTTTGGTAATTTTGACCAATTTGGGATCAAAAGTTAAAATCGCATCGGCGCCGGAAACGGCCATTTTCGGCGAGTCAAAAACAATCTTAACGGTAGCAGGCTGCTTTTCCCACACCACCGACATGGTCGCCATCGACTGGCCCTGCCTGCCGGCAGGCAGGCTGGCGGTAATCTGGTCGGTTGTGGTGCTCGGCTGCGTGGTTTTGCTGGGAAAAAGATTCACAATGACCAGACTTTCACTGACCACGACCAAGGTCAGCAGGCAGATCACCAGAAAGTAGATAAACGAAAAATCAATTTTGACTGATGGTTTGGCAGGTTTTGTCTCCATATTAATTTACCTCATCCTCCCATTTAGAATACACCGTTCCGTTTAACAATTCCATATCCATTGTATTAATGATGCCGTCCAAATTCAAGTCCGCTTTGGCCAGGCAAGTGGCGTCGTCCGGCGTGGTAAAACAACCGGTAAGGTAAACCGCATCCAGCGAATTAACCACACCATCCTGCTGATCCTTATTCGTACCACTAATCGGCAAATCCCCCGGTTCAAGATAATAGCGTTCGCCATTTTGAACGAAATCCAGGGTTTGTTCCGCGACATCCATGATATTAACCTTCGTTCTGGAAACTTTCTTTTGCAAGTGCTTTGGTCCCTTAATGTAAACATCATACTGTCCGGGTAATAACGAAAACCAAGAGGTTCTTAGTGTCCAAACACCATTTCCATCAACTGTAGCCGGAACCGGTTCAGTCGCATTTTGCGAACCGTTCGGTCCTCCAACTAACCATAGTAGAGTAAAAGATAGTGTTCGGTTTGCCTCGACTGTTGGCTGGCCATCTACTCCCTTTAACTTCACCTTAAAATTAATTACTTTCTCTGCTCCGCCGGAACAGCTTGAGGGATCAAGGGCTCCCACAAAGGCCTCCCCCTCACCTGCTGTTTTTAATAC
>CAZTHI010000001.1:0-2479 GCA_964613135.1 uncultured Gammaproteobacteria bacterium | reverse complement strand
AAGCCCACATCTTTTCGCTTCGGTAGCCCAAGGGAGCGTGCAGATAAATGGTGTTAATTGATAGGTCCCGTTTTTTACTTCAATTTTGTCTCCGGCGTTTGCAGCATCCACCGCCTGTTGCAAATCATGACAAGTCCCCGAACCGCCTATGGGGGTAACATTGATGATTCTGTCAACCGCTTGACAACCAGCTGAGGGTATCGGCGTGTTGGTGGCACCTGGTATCGGTGTATTAGTCGCCGTTGGGGCAACGGTAATAGTATAAGCACCGTTGGTTTTGGTACCCACGCTACAAGCCGCGCCCTCACCCATGGCGGTGATCTCGGCGCTGCCTAAAATTACCGCTTCTGCCGTGCTTCCTACCGTCAGTCCCTCAAATTGAATGGTAGCTAAATTAAAGGTCCCCGTCGCGCCTGTCCCGGTAGAATCTACCGCCAAAATTTGAACATTGCCGGTCGTATTATTGATGTTTTTGATAATCTCGCTGTTAACCACGCTGGGCAAAGTAATCGAATTGACTTTTAATTTAGCCGCGTCAAAGGAAAAATTGACATCGGCGCCGGCTACATGCGCCGCTCCTGCCTCAACCTGCAAATTAACGCTGAAAGCGGCGTTCTTAGCATAAGAACCGGAAGCGGGGGTGAGTTTTAAATTGACGGCGCAAGCGGCTTGCTTTTGCACCAATTGCGGCCGGCTGGCCAGCCAGGCCGCCATCGGCAGAGTGACGGCCACAAGGGCTAAAACGAGAAGGTATTTTATTTGCGATTTTTGTAAATTCATCTTATTTATACTAACTATTTAATTTCTAATTTGTCAAGCTTTAGCTCCCGCAACCCGTGCTTAAGCCGTGGTCCCTGACATAATTCACCCAAATCTGAAAATCGATGACACTGACGGCTCCGTCAGCCGGACAATTGAAATCAGCAGTGGTAGTGTTTAGGCCGTCGGCATGAGTTAACTCATTTACCCATCTCTGAAAATCGACCATACAGACCTTGCCGTCACCGGTAGCATCCGGGAAAGTTGACTTTGTGCAAGCCGGAACCGTCGTGGTTGGCGCCACCGCCGCGGCGACCGTGATTCTCTTGCCGCCTTTTTGGCCAAAGAGTTCGCCTGATTGAACCATTTGCCAGAAAGCGTCATACGTGTCGGCGGTTGTGGGGGCCGTCAGATTAAGAGTGAATTGATAAGTTGCCTGTGGCGCCACGTCAGCGCCCACCAAAACGCCGCTGGAACCCCAACGGCAAGCGCTGCCGGCACATTGCGGCGAAGCGGAAAGGCCATGAAATCGCTCGGTGGCTTTCCAGGTCGTGGTCCCCGTATTTTTCATTGTGATATGAGCCGTAATTACCTGCCCGGGGGTAGCCGTCGTGGGCAAATCATCGGCAATATACTGAGCATTATCCCCCATCGAATTGGGCGTAGTGGTTGGGAAAGCAATGGGCGTGGCGGTTGGCACAGGAGTATTAGTCGGGGCCGGAGTGCTAGTGCTAATCGCTGCCGGGGTGTTGGTCGGGCTAGTCACGTCGCAAGTCCCGCCGGTCATAAAATAACAGTAGTTAGGGGCAGCGGCCGTGACGGCCACATCACCAACACTATTCATAATCCAACTGCCGGCCGCATCAAAGGTGACGTTGGCCTGTTTGTTGGTTCCCTGGAATTGGAAAGTAATGGTGCCGATTTTTTCGGCGGCTCCGCCAGCGGTGCCGTAGACCTTGGTAAAAGCATCGCCTACATTCGTGCGTAGCAACACATAACTACTAGCGCCGGCGCCACTGTTGGCGTCGCCTTGTAAATGAGCAGCCGCCGGCCCGACGCTCGCAACTTTGATTTTAGCGCTATCAAAGTGGAAGGCCACCTGAAAATTTTTGGTAGAGACGCCCTGGGAATTGAAAAAGACATCGGTGCTAAAGGTCCCGGTCACGGCGCCACCACCACTCGGAACCAAACTACTGGTCTGTGTAGCCAACGAGAAATTACCGGATCCGGCGGCCGGCTGTGTTGCCGTCGGCACGGGCGTGTTAGTGGGCCCACCACTACCCACCGTAATACTCTTACCGCCCATCTGGCCGAAAAGCTGAGCCATACCCTGCATTTGCCAAAGACAATCGTAGGTTCCCACCGTAGCCGGCGCCGTCAAATTATAGGTAAAAGTATGCTCTTGGTTCGGAGCAACGCTAGTTCCCGCCGGCAAAGTGGTCCCCGACACTCCCCAAGTAGTTGAACCGAAGGGCAGCGGCGAAATACCATAGATGGTATTCCAGGTATCGGTGCCGGTATTTCTCACGCGGATATGGGCGGTAAAGGCCGCGCCCGGAGCCACACTGGTCGGCAAATCGTCAGACAAATAAAGAGCGTTGGACCCTGTGCTGGGAGCAACGGTGGGAAACGGTGTCGCTGCCACTTGAGTTGGGGCGGCGGTGGCAGCCGCGCCGTTTAAGGTCAAAGTCGCCGGCGTGCCGCATTCCGAATAACCACC